>JACRLI010000008.1:9424-40432 GCA_016235265.1 Candidatus Eisenbacteria bacterium | reverse complement strand
TGCTTGGCGCTGGTGTGGGTGATGGGGCGCAGGCGCGTGCCCTTGCCGCCGGAGAGGATCAGTGCCCGCACGTCAGGCCCCCAGCCGTTGGAGTTCGCGCTCCAGGACTTCGCGCGCCTTGTCCTCGATGAGCCCCCACTGCCCGGGGTCCTTCACCCCGGCCAGCGCCTGGTGGGGCTTGCCGCCGCCCTTGCCGCCCGCCGCCGCCGCGATCTCGTTCACCAGCACGTCCGCGCGCAGCCCCGCGCCGACGAGGTCGTCGGTCACCACGGCCACGATCGAGAGCTTGCCGGACACCTCGGAGGCCACCAGCGCGCAGCCGCTCTTCATGCCCTCGCGGGTGCGGTCGCCCACCTCGCGCAGCAGGTTCACCGAGTCGGCCTCCACCTTCAGCACCCGCCATTCGCGGCCGTTCACCGCGCCCTGCCGCCCCGCGGGCGCCGAGTCGGCCCCGGCCATGGCCGCCTTCTTCTGCCGCTCCTGCTCGCGCTTCTTGAGGCTGTCGATCTCCTCGCGCAGCGCCTCCACCCGCGCCGCCACCTGGTCCTCGCGGGTGTTGAGCCGGTGCGCCAATTCCTGTAATAGCCGCCCCCGGGCGCGCACGTGCTCCAGGGCGCCCTCCCCGGTGAGCGCCTCGATGCGCCGCGTGCCGCTGGCGATGCCGGCCTCCGCGGCCAGCAGGAACATGCCGATCTCGCCGGTGCGCGAGACGTGCGTGCCGCCGCACAGCTCGCGCGAAACGTCCTCCCGCCCCCCGGAGCCGGCCACCCGCACCATGCGCACCGTGGCCCCGTACTTCTCGCCGAAGAGCGCCATGGCGCCGGCCGCGCGGGCCTCCTCCAGCGGCTTCACCTCGGTCACCACCGGCAGGTCCTCCAGGACCCACGCGTTCACCATGTCCTCGATGGCCTGCAACTGCGCGGGCCGGGCGGCCTCAAAGTGCGTGTAGTCGAAGCGCAGCCGCTCCGGGGATACCATCGAGCCCGCCTGCCGCACGTGCGTGCCCAGCACCGTGCGCAGCGCCGCGTGAAGCAGGTGCGTGGCGGTGTGGTTGCGGCGGGTGCGGGCGCGGGTGGCATCCACGCTGGCGGAGAGCTCCCCGCCGGCGGCCGCGCGAAGGAAGGCGTCCCGGCCGGCAAGGGCCAGCCCGGCGTGGGCAGCGCGGCCCTCACCCTTTCCCTGCCACGACAGCCCCTTCGCCGGCGCCACGGTCAGCCGGTGGATGATGCTCTCCCCCTCCTTGAACACCGACAGCACGCGGGCGACGGGACCGCCCGGGCTCGCCTCCAGCCAGCCGGTGTCCGTGACCTGTCCCCCGGACTCGGCGTAGAAGGGCGTGCGGTCCAGCACCAGCTCGAGGTCTTCCGGGGCCTGCTCCGCTCCCCCCGCGCGCCACCGGCGCCCGGAAAGACCCGAAGCCTCCATCGACTCGTACCCCAGGAACTCCGAATCCGTTCCCTGCGTCAGCTCCTGCCACGGGTGCGCCGCCAGGTCCTCCTGGCGCGAATCGAACGCGCCCGCCTCCCGGGAGCGCTCGCGCTGCTCCTCCATGGCCTTCTGAAAGCCTGCCTGGTCCACCGTGAAGCCGCGCTCCTCGGCGATCTCCTCGGTGAAGTCGAGCGGGAACCCGTAGGTGTCGTGCAGCACGAACACCTCGGCGCCGGGCAGCACCGCACTCTTCGTGCGGGCGGCGTCCTGCATGAGCTTCTCGAGCCGGCCCATCCCGGATTCGAACGTGGCGGCGAAGCTCTCCTCCTCGCGTGTCAGCACGGCGGCGATGCGCCCGCCCCCGGATTGGATCTCGGGGTAGAACCCGCCGAATTCGCGCACCACCGTGTCCACCGCGCCGGCCAGCCACGCCTGATCCAGGCCCAGCCCGCGCCCGCGCCTCGCGGCGCGGCGCAGCAGCCGCCGCAGCACGTAGCCGCGGCCCTCGTTGCCGGGCATGGTGCCCTCCGCCAGCGCGAAGCACAGTGCCCGAAGGTGATCGGCGATGACGTAGAGGTCCGTGGCGTGCTCGCGGCGGGCCTGCGTGGAAAGTTTCGCGATCTCCGCCACGCGGTCCACCAGCGGGGAAAACAGGTCCGTCTCGAAGATGCTCCGCTTCCCCTGCACCAGCAGCGCCAGGCGCTCCAGGCCCATGCCGGTGTCGATGCCGCGGTTGCGCAGCGGGTTCAGCGTGCCGTCGGGCGCGGCGTCGTACTGCGGGAACACCAGGTTCCAGAATTCCATGTAGCGCGGGCACTCGCAGCCGGGGGCGCACTCCGCCCGGCCGCACGCGCCCGGGGTGTCCGGGCCCAGGTCGTAGTAGATCTCGGAGCACGGGCCGCACGGCCCGGCGCCGCCGGCGGGCCCCCAGAAGTTGTCCGCTCGCCCCAGCGCCACGATGCGCGATTCCGGCAGTCCGATCTTCTTCCACAGCTGGCGCGCCTCGTCGTCCTCGGGGAAGCCGCCTTCGCCGTTGAACACCGAAGCGTGCAGCCGGTCCCGGGGCAGGTCCAGCACCTTGAGGCAGAACTCCCAGGCCCACTCGATGGCTTCGGCCTTGAAGTAATCGCCGAAGGAGAAGTTGCCCAGCATCTCGAAGAAGGTGTCGTGGCGCGGTGTCCGGCCCACCCGCTCGAGGTCGGTCAGTCGGAGGCACTTCTGCACCGAGGTGGCGCGGGTGTAGGGCAGCGAGCCCTCGGCGGTGTACAGCGGCTTGAACTGCACCATCCCCGCCGTGGTGAACAGCAGCGTGGGATCGCCGAGCGGCACCAGGGGCGAGCTGGGCACGTGGGCGTGGCCACGCGCGCGGAAGAAGTCGAGGAATTGCGTGCGGAGCTGCTGCGAGGTCTCTTTCACGGTTCTCCCGGCGGCGCGGCGGCGCGCCCTGGCATCAGCCCTTCACCGCCACCTGGCGGGAGAAGAGCACCGAACGGTAATGGCCCACGTGCCGGAAGCCCACGGTCTCGTAGAGCCGCACGGCCGGCGTGTTGGCCTCGTTGACGTACAGCGTGAGCAGCGGCGCGCGCCCCAGGAGCCCGCGGCACAGCGCGCGCATGGCGTGGGTGCCCACGCCGCGGCCCCTCGCCTCCGGCACGGTGTACACGCCCTCCACCAGCGCCGCGCGGCGGTTCAGGCAGGCGGCCTGCGCCTTGAACAGCAGTCGGCCCCCCTCCTCCCAGACGAACACCAGCCCCTCGTGCACCAGCCACATGATGTAGCGCTCGAGCCCCACGGGGTCCTCCTCGAGCGGGTCCACCCCGCGGTCCTCGCGATCCATGCTGGAGGAGGCGCGCGCCAGCCACGGCAGATCCCCCAGCTCGCTGGCACGCAGCCGGCCCTGGGCCGGAGGCGTCGCGGGCAGGAGGTCCTTCGATTCCATCGCGTAGAGACGGTTTCGACGCAGCCACGTCGGCTCAGGCACCTGGTCGCGGATCCCGGCCCAGAACTCGTCCACCAGTTCGAGCGGTCCGACCACGTAGCGGAGCTCGATGTCCGCGCCGGCCAGCGAACGGGCCAGTTCCCTGCCTCCGGTCCGCGGGCCAAAGGGCACCAGCAGGCGCCCGGTCCGGACGTAGGCCCCGGCGACCGGTGGGTCTCCCAGGACGTGAAAGCCCACGAGGCCGTGATTCTCCAGCTGCGTCAGCAGGAAGCAGTGCTCGACGGGCGCGGCCCGGAACCAGGCCTCCAGAGTGGCCCGGTCCCGCGCCTCCGCGGGGCGCAAATCGTCGTCGCTCATCGGCAGGGATAGTAGCGTAAAGCGGACTGGAATGGAAACTTGGGCCCGCAGGGCGCGAAGTCGCGCCTGCCTGCCCGGTCCCGAACGAGCGGGCTTCCACGCGTGCTCTCTCCCGGAGCATGGGGCACCTCTCAGGGCCCGCTCGTCGGGCCATCCTGGCCCGACTTCGCTGCGGCTGCTCCCTCCTCCGCCTCCTGGCTCCGTCGGTCGCAGACGCACCCTGAGAGGTGCCCCATGCTCCGAGAGAGAGCCTTGCAGAACAACCGTGCGCCTGGCGTCTCAGGTCAGGCAGTCATGCCCGCCCTACGGGGCCAGGGCTTCCCGGATGGCGGCTTCGATGACGTCCAGCCCGAAGCCGCGGCGGGCGAGAACCTGGTAGAGCTTCTGGCGGGCTTCGCGGGGCGGGAGGCCGGCTACCTTCCGGGCGGACTGGCGGACCAGGGACACGGCGCGCTCCAGTTCGGCGGCGCCGCGCTCTTCGCCTTCCAGCTCCTCGAGGGCCTGGCGGGCCAGGGGCTCGGGGACACCCTTCATCCGGAGTTCCTGCATCAGCAGGCGGGTGCCGCGGGGGCGGCTTCCTCGGCCCTTGAGGTAGAGGCGCGCGTACTCCAGGTCGTCGAGGAGATTCACTTCCTCGAGCCGGTCGCACACGGCAGTGATGTCGGCGGGCTCGAAGCCCTTCTCGCGGAGCTTGGTCTCCACCTCGGCGCGGGTGCGGCGGCGGCGCTCCAGGACGCGCAGGGCGGCCTCGCGGACGCGATCGTAGGGTTCGGACATCGGATTCTTCCCCGGGGGAGGCGTCACACTGCCCGCAGCGGCGCGCTCCGCCCCCGCGGCTACTTCTTCAGCAGGTTCCTCAGATGGTTGTGCAGGATGCCGCCGTTCCTGTAGTAGTCCACCTCGATCTGCGTATCGAGGCGCACCACCGCGGTGAAGCTGCCGGCGGTGCCGTCGGGCCGGGTGAACTTCACGTTCACCTGGCCGCGCGGCTTGAGGCCCGCCACCACGCCGGTGACATCGAATGTCTCGGCGCCGGTCAGGCCGAGCGAGTCGGCGCCCTGCCCCTCCCCGTACTGGAGCGGGAGCACCCCCATGCCCACCAGGTTGGAACGGTGGATGCGCTCGTAGCTCTCTGCGATCACCGCCCTCACCCCCAGCAGCAGGGTGCCTTTGGCGGCCCAGTCGCGCGACGAGCCGGTGCCGTATTCCCGGCCCGCCAGCACCAGCAGCGGCACGCCCTCGGCCTGGTACTTCAACGCGGCGTCGTAGATGCTGGTTTTCTCCCCGTCCGGCTGGTGCACGGTGACGTTGCCCTCGCTACCGGGCACCAGCAGGTTCTTGAGCCGGATGTTGGCAAACGTCCCGCGCACCATCACCCGGTCGTTGCCGCGCCGCGAACCGTAGGAGTTGAAGTCCTTCTTCTCCAGCCCCCTCTCCTTCAGGAACCGGCCCGCGGGGCTGTCGGCGGCGATGTCGCCCGCCGGCGAGATGTGGTCGGTGGTGACCGAGTCGCCCACCATCACCAGCACGCGCGCCCCCCGGATGTCCGCGGCCGGCGCAGCCTCGGGCTTGAGGTCCAGGAAGAACGGCGGCTCCTGGATGTACGTGGATTCCGCGTCCCAGAGGTACAGCTCGCCCTCCGGCACCCGGATGGCGTTCCATTTCGCGTTGCCGTCGAAGACGTCGGCGTAGCTGGCCTCGAACATCTCCGGCTTCACCGAAGCGACCTGCGCCTCGGCGATCTCCCGCTGCGTGGGCCAGACGTCCCGGAGGAAGACCGGCTGGCCGTCGGCGCCGGTGCCCAGCGGCTCGATGGCCATGTCAATGTCGGTGGTGCCGGCCAGCGCGTACGCCACCACCAGCGGCGGCGAGGCCAGGTAGTTGGCCTTCACGCTGGGGTGCACCCGGCCCTCGAAGTTGCGGTTGCCGGAGATCACCGCGGCGGCCACCAGCTTCCCGGCCGACACGGCCTGCGCCAGCGCCTCGGGCAGCGGGCCCGAGTTGCCGATGCAGGTGGTGCAGCCGTAGCCCACCACGTGGAAGCCGAGCTGCTCCAGCGCGGGCATCAGCCCCGCCTTGTTCAAGTATTCGGTCACCACCAGCGAGCCCGGCGCCAGGCTGGTCTTTACGCACGCCGGCACCTTGAGCCCGCGCTCCACGGCTCGCTTCGCCAGCAGCCCGGCGGCCAGCATCACCGACGGGTTGGAGGTGTTGGTGCAGGACGTGATGGCGGCGATCACCACCGCGCCGTGGCCCACCGTCACCGGCGTGCCGTTCAGCTTCACCTGTACGGTGCGCGCCACGTCGGCCTCGGGCAGGCCGAAGCCGCGCTCCTTCACCGGTGCGGTGAGCGCCCGCCGGAACGAGGCCTTCATCTCGCGCAGCGCGACGCGGTCCTGCGGGCGCTTGGGTCCCGCCAGGCTGGGCTCCACCGCCCCGAGGTCCAGCTCCAGCATGTCGGTGAACACCGGCGCCGGCGTGGCGTCGGTACGGAACAGGCCCTGTTCCTTCGTGTAGCGCTCCACCAGCGAGGCGGCGGCGGCGCGGCCGGTCCGCTCGAGGAAGGCGAGCGTCTCGGCATCCACCGGGAAGAACCCCATGGTGGCGCCGTACTCGGGTGCCATGTTGGCGATGGTGGCGCGGTCGGGAAGCGAGATCTCCGAGAGGCCCGGGCCGAAGAACTCCACGAACTTGTCCACCACGCCCTTCCTGCGGAGCATCTGGGTGATGGTGAGGGTGAGGTCGGTGGCGGTCACCCCCTCGGGGAGCTTGCCCGAGAGCTTGAAGCCGATCACCTGCGGGGTGAGCATGTACAGCGGCTGGCCCAGCATCACCGCCTCGGCCTCGATGCCGCCCACACCCCAGCCCACCACGCCCAGACCGTTGATCATGGTGGTGTGCGAGTCGGTGCCCACCAGGGTGTCGGGGAACATCACCTTGACCAGGTCCACCGGCACCACCGGGTTTATCCGCCCCGGGTCGCCGCCCGGGCGTTTCACCGCCGCGCGCCAGGTACTCGAGGTTCACCTGGTGGATGATCCCGGTGGCCGGCGGCACCACGCGGAAGTTCCGGAAGGACTTCTGCCCCCAGCGCAGGAACTCGTAGCGCTCGCGGTTGCGCTCGAACTCGATCTCCGCGTTCTTCGCCAGCGCGCCGGGCGAGCCGGCGAAGTCCACCTGCACCGAGTGATCGATGACCAGGTCCACCGGCACCACCGGGTTGATCCGCCCCGGGTCGCCGCCCAGGCGTTTCACCGCGGCGCGCATGGCCGCCAGGTCCACCACGCAGGGCACGCCGGTGAAGTCCTGCAGCACCACCCGCGCGGGCTTGAACGGCAGTTCCACCGCGGCGGGTGCCGTGGCGTTCCAGGTCGCGAGCCGCTTCACGTCCTCCTCGCTCACCTGGTAGCCGTCGCAGTTGCGCAGCGCCGACTCCAGCAGCACGCGGATGGAGAACGGCAGGCGATCCAGGTCGGCGTCCAGCTTCTTCGCCAGCGAGTCCAGCCGGTACAGGTAGGCGGTGCCGCTGCCGGTGTCGAAGGTGGAACGGGTGCCGAACGAGTTGTGCAGAAGGGAAGAAGACATCTCGGGCTACCTTTCTGGGGGACACACAGGGTCGCCCCGGGAAAGTGGCCGCCCCCGGCGTTGCCGCGGGCGCGGCGCGCGGAGGGCTGACTTGGTTGGTCTTCAGATGATAGCGCCCGCTGGCGGGCCGTGGCAAGCGGCTTCGGGGCGGCGGCTTCGGGGCGGCTTCGGGGCGGCTTCGGAGTGCCCGGCGCGGACCGCCGCGCCTCTCCTCACCCCCCCACAACCACGATCTTCAGCGTGGCCTGCCGCACGCCTTCGCGAAGTCGTGCGAAGTACATGCCGGCCGGAACGCGCCGGCCGGAGGTACTGCGAAGATCCCAGGAAGCGGTGCGTCCCGCCTGCGGGGCGCCGCCGCGAACCTCCGCCAGGACCCGGACGCGCCGCCCGGCGACGTCGAGGATCTCCAGGAGGGCCGGCGCGTCTCCGGGCGTGGAGAAGCGCATCGACACGCTCTCCCGGGCGGGGTTGGGGCCTGCCTGCGACAATTGGAGCGGCCCGCCGGGCGCCACGCCGGGCGCCGCGGTCACGCTGTTGAGCGGCTTGGACGGATCCACCACGTGGAACCACGCGGTGTCGGCGCGCCCGGCACCGTCCCGCGCGACCGCCTGGAAGAACATCGAACGGTGCGACTGGGACGATGCCGCGGGCACGGTGAGCACGGAATCGTCCAGCGTCACCCCCGGCGGAGGATTGAGCAGGGCCCACGACACCGGCCCGCCCAGCGGAGAGGCCCGCAGCGTGTCACGCTGATCCACCCCGTTGATCCGAAACGATCGGCTGACTGCCGGCGACACGCGCGGACCGTACACCGTGGAAGCGCCCACCTTCACCTGGATCTGACGCGCCACCGTGCCCGCCCCGGTCAGGATCCGCGCGGTCCAGGTGCCGGTGTCCGACGCGGCCACGTACGGGCTGAAATACACGATGTAGTATCGCCAGTCGAACTTGGCCTTGTACTTGATGGTGTCCGGCCACGAGGCGTGGAGGCTGTTGTCGGGCTTGCGCAGCTCGAAGCGCAGCGTGTCCCCGTCGTTGCCCTGGAACTGGAACCACACCGGCATGAACGGCTCGGTGATCCCGAACACGACCGGCTGGATGAGCCGCTCCAGGAACAGGTCCCGGTCCACGTACCACACGTTGCCGCCGCCGGAGGCCTGGGTGAAGGCGCCCATGTCGTAGATGCGAAGCGGCAGGTTGCCCACGTAGCCCGGCTGCGCGCTCCACAGGCTGGGCTGTGGATTGTAGGTCCCGCTCCACGGGTCCCGCGGCCGGTAGAATCCGCCCGGAAACGAACCGGACTCGAAATGCAGGTGCGGCACCGTGACGTAGCCCGAGGCACCCACCAGCCCCAGCATCTGTCCGCGCTGCACGCTCTCCCCCACGTCGACCGCCGGCGAGAACTTGCGCATGTGGTAGTACCCGGTCACGCCGCCGTCGCCTTCGTCCACGAACACCCAGTTTCCGTCGTCGGGCCAGGGCCAGGAGGTGTTGCGGTCCGCGGTGCGATCGAAGTGCACGCTGCTGACGGTGCCCGGCGCGGCCGCCAGGATTCGCATGCCGCGGTCCATGTCGCGGAACGTGAACAGGGTCATGTCGGTGCCGGCGTGCGTGTCGTAGGCGTTGGCTCCGGCCATGTAGTCGTGGACGCCGGCGGTGCTGTCTTCATCGACGTAGTTCTCCAGCACCACCCGGTCGTGGAGCAGGTTCTCGAGCGGCCACGAATACTGCGGCAGGAGCATCCCCCGCGAGGGCGCGGCGGGGCGGGCGGCACGCGGTGCGAGGGTGTGCGGGCGGGCCTCGGCCTCCGGCTCCGGCACCACGAGGCCCCGAACGACCGGCGCGAGCGCCACCCGCGGCCGGCCGAGCTCACCGGTGTGGCCGGGCCCGGCCAGGGAGAGCCATAGCAGCACGGCCGCAAGGCGCACCATCGGGAACGGGATTGCGGGACCAGGATGCGCGGGGGTGGGGGGCATCCGCACACTTGCGGCGGGAACGCGGGCTTGGCGGGCGAGGAACAAGGCGCGGGGGGCTGGCCGAGACACAGATCTCACCTCGGTGCGGGTCCCGAACGGGACGTTTCAGCGGCCAGCATCTGGATGTGCTCGGGGGATCATATCACGTGCGGGGGCGCAGCGGCGCGGTCTGCTTGCGGCCCTACGGGGTGAACAGTACTTCCGCCTTGCGCGCGATGGCCTCTCCGATGGCCAGGGATGCCGTGGCGGCCGGCGACGGCGCGTTGAGGACGTGCAGGGCGCGCGGCTGGTCCAGGAACTCGAAGTCGTCGAGCAGCCGCCCGTCGGGAGCCACGGCCTGGGCGCGCACGCCGGATCCGCCGGGCGCCAGGTCGTCGCCGCGCAGGTCGGGCAGCAGCCGCTGCAGCGCGCCCACGAAGGCGCCCTTGTCCCAGGAGCGGCGCATCTCCCCCATCCCGGTGCGCCAGTGCCGGGAGACGATCCTGCCGAAGCCGGGGAACCGCACGTACTCCAGCACGTCGCGCAGGTTGAAATCGGTCTTGCGGTAGCCCTCGCGCTTGAAGGCCAGCACCGCGTTGGGCCCGGCCTCCACCCCGCCGCGGGCCATGCGCGTGAAGTGCACCCCCAGGAACGGAAACGCCGGGTCGGGCACCGGGTAGATGAGCGCCTTCACCAGGCCCTCGCGCTCCGGACGGAGCGTGTAGTACTCGCCCCGGAAGGGCACGATGCGCACGCCCGGGTCCGCGCCCAGCATGCGCGCAACGCGGTCGCACATCAGGCCGGCGCAGTTGATCACGCTCTTCGCGCGGAACTCCCCCGCCGGGGTCTGCAGCACCACTTCCGAGCCCGTGGAGTGGGCGGCGCGCAACTCGGCCCCGGTGCGCACCTCGGCGCCGCCGGCGCGGAGCAGGAAGGCCAGCTTCTCGGCCACCAGCGTGAAGTCGATGATGCCGGTCGAGGGCACGTGCAGCGCGGCGATTCCGGCGGCGTGCGGCTCGATCTCGCGCAGCCGCTCCGGGCCAATGCGCTCCACCTGCGGCACGCCGTTGGCCCTGCCGCGCCGCTCCAGCTCGTCCAGCCGCGGCACCTCCGCCTCGCTCACCGCCACGACCACCTTGCCGCACACAGTAAACGGCACCCCGTGCTCGCGGCAGAAGGCGACCATGGACGCCAGCCCCTCGAGGCACAGGCGGGCCTTGGCGGAGCCGGGACGGTAGTACAGGCCGGAGTGGAGCACGCCGCTGTTGTGGGCGGTCTGGTGGGTGGCGACCGCGTCCTCCTTCTCGAGGACCAGCAGGCTCCTGCCCGGAAAGCGGCGGGCCAGCGCGCGCGCGGTGGCCAGGCCTACGATGCCACCGCCGATGACGGCAAAGTCATGGGCGCGGCCGGAGGGATCGGAGGACATAGGTTGTCCATCCTACCACGGCCGCGCCGCCCGTTGTACGTCACTTCACCTTGAGGATTCTCACGGTGGCCTGCCGCGCGCCGGAACTCAACCCGACGAAGTAGATCCCGGTGGGTGCGGGCCGTCCATCCGCGGCGGCTCCATCCCAGCGGGCCTCGTGCTCCCCGGCGCCCGCGTACCCGGACGCCAGCGTCCGGACGAGCCTGCCGGTGGGATCGTAGACGCCCAGCCACACCGGACCCGCCTCCCCCAGGCGGTAACGGAACGCCGTGGCCGAGCGGAACGGATTCGGCCCGCCCGACCGCAGCACGAACCGCGGCCCGTCAACTTCACCCACCCCCACGGCCTTCTGGACCACCATGCATTGCGCGAACTCGGAGGTGTTGGAGTAGACGCCTCCCCCGGCCCAGTCCATCGCCAGTGCGGTCACGAAGTCCCCAGGCACAAGCCCGGTCACGGACACGGTCCAGCCGCCGAGCGGGTCGGGCCAGGCCGAACTCAGCCACAGCTCACCCTCGCCCCAGCCGCTGGGATCGAGCCTGGCGCGGTACACGTGCACCTGGGCGCCGTTGTCGACGATTCCGGTGATCGTGGTCGTGCCCGCGTAGTACACGGCGGTCATCACCAGCGGGCCGTTCAGCTCCTCGTTCGCGCCGGCATCCATGTCCCCGGGGTCGTTCACGGTCACTCCATTGTCACCCAGGTCGATTCCCAGCCCGCCGTTGTCATGGGTGTCGTTCTGGAGATAGGTGTTCTGGTCCGCGTTGTTGGAGCTGGTGGGGTGTTCCCACACGCTGAACCCGGCCAGGAAGTTGTGAGCCACGGTGTTGGTGGTGAAGAGATTCTCCCGGCCGAAGCCGGCGAAGAACGAGCTGGCCTCGAAGATCCCCACGCTAACGCCCCGCCCGCCATTCCCCATCGGGGTGATGCCGTCCGAGGCCACACCGATCAGGTTGCTGGTGATGGAATTGTGGTACGTGTACGAAGGCGGCACCGTGAAGAAGTTCCCGGTGATGTCCACGCCGTTACCGCCGTTGTCCGAGATGACATTCGATTGCAACACGTTGTCGTGCGTGCCCTCGGCCAGCACCACGCCGGACCCGAGGTTGCCGAACGGGTTCATCCCGGTGACATCGGTCCCGATGAAGTTCCTGAGCACCTGGTTGGCCCAGCAGTCCGAGGGCGGGCAGCTGGAGATTTGCACCCCGCAGCGGAAGTTCGTGGAGATGAGGTTGCCGTCCACCAGGTTGTCCCAGCAGTACGTGAGCGGCCCTGGGGTGCACAGGACATCCACCCCCGCCCAGATGTTGCCTCCGGGCTTGCGGCCGTTGCCCGCCGCCACGCCGCCGATGGCGTCGGTACCCACGAAGTTCCCGTGGACCATGTTGCACCGGGTGCCCGGGAGCGGCGTTCCCTGGATGCGGATCCCGTCCCAGTCGAAGTTCATGACCGCCAGGCCCTCGATCCGGTTGAAGGACGACTGCACCCACAGTCCGTGCGACGGGCCCGCCATCAACCCGTCGAGCTGGACCAGGATGGTCGCCGTGGCCGGCGGAGAGGCTCCGGGCGAGGCGCCCGGCTGGCTGTACCCGTCGATCCACACGCTGTCCACGGTGATCACCGGCAGCGGGGAGGTCACGAAGATGGTCTGCATTCCGGCCGCGGGGATCTGGAACAGGATGCGGTGCTGCACGCCGGGCATGGCGTTGGCGAAGGTCAGCGCCTGGCGCAGCGTGAGGGTTCCGGTGACGGGGATCGGGTCTGCGGGATCATCCACCACCCACACGACCGCCTGGACCATGGAGGGAGCCGCCAGCGCCAGGATCGCCAGCAGGCAGCCGCGCAGGAAGTGCGATTTCATGGGGGCACCTTCCTTTCGGAGCGGGTGGAACGGTGCGTCGGAGTGCGCCGGGGTCGCTCTTCGGCGAAGGGAGGAATAGCGAAGGAATGCTCGCTGCAGGAGCCGATCTGCGGATGGAATGGAGCGCGGCCGGTGCCCATGAGCTGCGGGCCTCTCGTACTTGCCCGCATCCGGGCAAGTTCCGCGGGAGCCACCGGCCCACGCAGCCCCGGCCGCCGCCGAAATGCCGACGGCGCGGCCGGCAGGCGTGGCTGGCCCGCCCCACAATGGTACCACCGGGGCAGGCGCAAGTGAATCGCGACGCGCGAAGGGCCGGCTGCGGGGCCGGCCCTTCGTCGAACTCCAAGGTTGGAAACTGCCGCTGCGCAGCTACTTCCGGGCGCGCCCCGCTCCCACCGGCTCGGGTGTCCGGCCGCGATCGGCGACCTTCTCGGCGGCCACCTTCTCCGCCGCCGCCTTCTCCGCCGCGCCGTTGCCCTCGGGCACGCCCGGGCCGCGGCGCACGCCGGCCTTCTTGAGCACCTCGGACTCGATCTTCAGCAGCACCTCCGGGTGCTCCTTCAGGAAGATCCGGGCGCTCTCGCGGCCCTGGCCCACGCGCTCGTCGCCGTAGCTGAACCAGGTGCCGCTCTTCTGCACCACGCCGGCTTCCACGCCCATGTCCAGGATCTCGCCTTCCTTGGAAATGCCCTCGTTGTAGATGATGTCGAACTCGGCCTCGCGGAACGGGGCCGCGACCTTGTTCTTCACCACCTTTACGCGGGTGCGGTTGCCGATCACGCGGTCGCCGTCCTTGAGCGACTGGATGCGCCGGATGTCCAGGCGCACCGAGGCGTAGAACTTCAGCGCCCGGCCACCCGCGGTGGTCTCGGGGTTGCCGAACATCACGCCGATCTGCATCCGGATCTGGTTGATGAAGATCACGCAGGTGTGCGACTTGGAGATGATCCCGGTCAGCTTGCGCAGGGCCTGCGACATGAGGCGGGCCTGCAGCCCCATGTGGCTGTCGCCCATCTCGCCTTCGATCTCGGCCTTGGGCACCAGCGCGGCCACCGAGTCCACCACCAGCACGTCCACCGCTCCGGAGCGCACCAGGTGCTCGGCGATCTCGAGGGCCTCCTCGCCGGTGTCCGGCTGGGCCACGTGGAGGTTCTCCACGTCCACACCCAGCTTCTTGGCGTAGGCCGCGTCCAGCGCGTGCTCGGCGTCCACGAACACGGCGTTACCGCCGGCGCGCTGCGCGTTGGCGATGATCTGCAGCGCCAGGGTGGTCTTGCCCGAGGACTCCGGGCCGTAGATCTCCACCACCCGGCCGCGGGGCACGCCACCGGTGCCGAGCGCGATGTCGAGCCCCAGCGAGCCGGTCGAGATGACGTCCACGGGCACGCTGGCCCGCTCGTCGCCCAGCTTCATGATGGCGCCCTTGCCGAACTGCTTTTCGATCTGTGCCACGGCGAGCTCGAGCGCCTTGGCGCGTTCCTTGGTGGGAACGAACTGCGACATGGAATGCTCCTCGTACAGGGGCAAACACACAGGGGCCTGGGGGCCACCGTCACATCTTTCGAGGGGAACCATCCATGAAACTACGGCCCGCCCGGGGCAGGGTCAAGCTCGTAAAATCCCGTCCGGGCCGCGTCATTGTGCCCGCGCGGGCCCGGGGGCGCCCGGGTTCGATGCGCGGCGCCCGGGCCCGCCGGCAGCCCGCCGCCGTCCTTGACACGGCGCGCGCCGCCCCCGAACATCCGGCCACACCGTCTGGCCGAGACAGCCTCCCGCCGCGCCCGCAGCGCGGCCCGGGACACGAACGCCCACGCGGAAAGGACGTCCATGAAACGGAACACCGCCCACCCCGCCATCCGGGCCTACATCAGGAAGACGCTCGACTTCATCGGCGACAGCGACCCCGTGGCCCTGCTGCGCTCCAACCCGGCGCGCGTCGCGCGCGCGGTGAAGGGCCTCACCCCGACGCAGCTCCAGAAGCGGCCCAGGCCCGGGAAGTGGAGCATCCAGGAGATTCTCGGGCACCTCGCCGACTGCGAAGCCGCCTTCGCGTGGCGTTTTCGCCGCGCCCTGGGCGAGCCCGGTTCGCCCGTCTACGGCTTCGACCAGGAGCGTTGGGCGGCCGCGTTCCACTACCAGCGCATCCCCGCGAAGCGCAGCCTGGCCAACTACGTGAGCGGACGGGCGGCCACGCTGACCGCGATCGAGTTCGCAGGCCCCAGGGCCCGGGCGAAGGCCGGCATCATGCACTCCGAGCGCGGCCGCGAGCCCTTCGACCACCTGTGCCGCATGGCGGCCGGCCACGACCTCAATCACCTCTCCCAGATCCAGGCCATCCGGAAGAAGTTCGGATGGGGCGCGAAGCGCCGCCGCGCCGCCGCGAAGCCCGCGCGCCCGTCCGCCGCGAAGCGCGGGGCGAAGTCCCGGAGGACGAGGTGAGCGCCACCGACAATCCCCCCCGGCCGGCGCCGGGCGCGGCAACCGCGCCCGCGCGCCCGGCCGAAACGGCGGTGGTCGGCATGGACCAGCCGATCTACACGTTCGACATTGATTTCGCCGGGGTGGTCTCCAACATCAACTACCTGAAGTGGTCGGAGATCTGGCGGCTGGAGTTCGCGCGGCGCATGGGCATGACCGTCCCGGACATGCTCAAGGTCGGCCTGCTGCCGCTGATGGTGCGCCACGAGCTGAACTTCCGGCGCGCGCTGCGCTACGGCGAGAGCGCGCGGCTGGAGGGCTGGGTGGAGCGCATCGGCACGTCCTCGGTCACCATGTGGCTGGAGATGCGCGAGGCGGGTAGCGGGGAACTGGCGTGCGAGAATCGGCAGGTGATGGTGATCGTGGATCTGAAGACGCGGCAGCCGGTGCCGATCCCGGATGGGTTTCGCGCGAAGCTGCAGGAGCATATGTAGCTCCAGGCCGCGGCTACGCCAGCCTCACTTCGCGGATCGGCGTGTAGACGGATCCGCCCGCCTGCAACTGGCTGCGGATCAACGCCACGGATGCCGCCCGGAACCGGAAACCCGGGCACGGGTGGCGTTGGAGCAGCGCGGGGAGCGCCGCGGGCGGCAGGTACTCCCGCACCCGCCCTACCGTCAGGTGTGCGGCGAAGGGCTTGTCGGCGCGGCCCAGGCCGGCGTCCGCCAGCCTGGCTTCCAGCCCGGCTGCCAGGTCCACAAGGGGGCCGCGGCCTGCCTCCACTCCGAGCCACACCACGCGGGGCTGCTGCATCGAGGGGAAGGCGCCCACGTCCTTGAGGCACACTTCGAAGCCGGGGCGGCCGGCGGTTGCGGCGTCCAGGGCCTTGCCTGCGGCTTCCACCTGCGGCGGTGTGACGTCTCCCAGGAACCGCAGCGTGAGGTGCAGGTTGCCGGACTTCACCCACGCCACGTCGCGCAGTTCGCGGCGCAGCGTGGCCACGTAGTCGGCCAGCGCAGACTCCACGTCGGGGGGCGGAAACACCGCGAAGAACGCACGCACGGTGCCCGGCGGCGCCTCGGGCCGGGCGCCTCGACCACCCCGCCGCTTCGCGTCCCCCCCGCTCACCGCCGGAGCCTCAGCCCCGCCACCACCGCCCCCACGGCCACCACCGCCACGCCCGCCAGGTGGCTCACGCCGCTCGAGATCACGTCCTGCACGATGATGGCCATGGTGACCACGATGAAAATCAGCGCCGGCCACGGCCCCAGCGGCATGCGGAAGCTCTCGCCCGCCGGGGCGCCCGCGCGCCGCTCGCGCGCCCGGATCACCAGCAGGCCGGCGATCGCCACGGCGTATGCGAGCCACGAGGTGACCACGAACAGCGCGGCGATGTTGTCGAAGCCATTCACGAACACCAGCACCACCACGGTCATGAGGCCCTGGACCGTGAGCGACCACACCGGCGAACCGGTGGACTTCGCCAGCGTGCCCAGGCGCGCGGGCAGGAAGCCGTCGCGCGCCAGGGCGAAGGGCAGGCGCGTTCCGGTGAGGATGCTGCCGTTGAGGATTCCCAGCGTGGAGACGAGCACCAGCACGGTGAGCACCTCCCGCCCGGCCATGCCGAACACGCGCTCCAGCGCCACCGCCGCCACGTTCGGCGCGGCGGCGATCTCGGCGGGCGTCAGGACCGCGCAGTACGCGAAGTTGGTGAGCAGGTAGAGCGCCATGCATCCCAGCGTGCCCAGCACGATGGCCCGCGGGAGGTTGCGGCGCGGGTCGCGCACCTCGCCGCCGGCGTAGGTGACGTCAATCCAGCCGTCGTAGGTGTACAGGATGGTGATCAGCGCCAGCAGCATGGCCACCGGGAGCGAGTGCGCCGGCTGGATCGCCTGCGCCGCGTGCAGTTCCCCCCGCCCGAACAGCCCCACGGCGGTGATCAGCAGCGCCAGGCCCAGCACCTTGGCGAAGGTGAACACGTTCTGCACGCCCGCCCCCGCCCGCAGTCCCAGGGCGTTCACCACCGTGAGGGCCACCACCGCCGCCGAGGCCACCCAGCGGGTGCTCTCCCACCCCGTGGGCAGCCCCACCATCGGGCACAGGTACTCGGCGAACACCGTCGCCACCCCCGCCAGCACCGCGGGCCGGCTGACCAGGAACCCGCTCCAGCCGAATCCCACCGCCGTCGGGGCGCCGAAGCTCTCGCGCATGAAGATGTACAGCCCGCCGGTGGTGGGATAGCGCGTCCCCAGGTCCGAGACCGCCAGGGCCCCGCACAGGCTCAGCACCCCGCCGATGGTCCACGCCAGCAACATCATGTACGTGGATGGCAGCTCCGCCGCCACCGACGAGGGCGCGCGGAAGATCCCCGACCCGATGATCAGGCCCACCACCAGCGCCGAGGCGCTCCAGATTCCGAGCACGCGCTTCGGCTCGGCGTGGACGGCACGATCCGTGCGCGGCGTGGGGTCGCTCATCGGTCCAGTCTCCGGGTTGAGGTGGATGCCGCCGCTCCCGAGCTGCTGCGGACGGGCCGGCTCACGATGCGGGCTCCACCGGCAGCCCGAGCAGCAGCCGCCGGACCATGTCCAGTGCATTGGTGACCGCTCGCGCCCGGACCAGCGACCGGTCACCCATCAGGCGCATCCTGCGCACCGCGTGGCCGGCCCTCGCGGCAGGGCGCCGGGATGCGGTGGCCGGCGGCGCGGCCCCGGTCGCGGTCGCGGCCGCGGCCCCACCGCCGGCGACCACCCGGGAGGTCTCCCTCCCCACCCGCGCGCTCCAGTCCAGTCCCGCGAACACCAGTCCCACCGGCTTCTCGGGAGTTCCGCCGCCGGGGCCGGCGATTCCAGTGATGCTGACCGCCACGTCGGCCCCCGAACGCTCCCGCGCCCCGCGGGCCATGGCCGCGGCCACTTCGGCGCTCACGGCCCCGTGCTCCGCCAGCAACTCCCCGGGCACCCCGAGCAGCTCCTGCTTGGCCCGGTTGGAGTACGTCACCATGCCGCGCTCGTACCACGCGGAACTCCCGGGGACGCGCGTGATCCGCCCGCCCAGCAGGCCGCCGGTGCACGACTCGGCGGTGACGAGCGTCAGGCCGCGAGGCAGCAGGAGCTCGCCCACGACCTCCTCCAGCTCGAGCGATCCCTCCGCATACACGTGCTCCCCCGCGGCGCGCACCAGCGCGGCGCGCACGCCGGCGAACTGGGTCTCCAGCGCGTCGGGGGCGCCCCGCAGGCTCACCCTCAGGTCCACGCCGGTGCCGTGCGGCAGGTACGCCAGCGTGGCGGCCGGCGGCAGGGTGGCCTCGAAGCCCTTCAGCTTCTCGTGCAGCGACGACTCCGGGATGCCGCAGGTCCGGATCACCAGGTGCGAGGTGCGCCCGCCGTGGGCGCGCTGCTGCACCCACGGGAGGAGAAACTCCTCCAGCATCGCCTCCATCTCCCAGGGCACCCCGGGCAGGGCCAGCACGTGCTGGGAGCCGTGGTTCACCAGGAAGCCGGGGGCCGTGCCGCGGGGGTTGGGAATCATCTGCGAGCCGTTGGGCAGCAGCGCCTGCACCTCGTTGCTGGGCGGCATCGCCGCGCCGCGGGCCTCGAAGCGCGCCTTCACCGCCGCCAGGGCGCCGTCGTGCAGCACCAGCGGGCGCTCCAGGGCCAGCGAGACGGCCTTGCGGGTGAGGTCGTCCGGGGTGGGCCCGAGTCCGCCGGTGAGGATCACCAGCCGGGCGTGGCGCAGCGCCACTCGCAAGGCCTCGACGATCTCCTCCACCACGTCCCGGCACGAGGCGTGCCACACCACCTCGGCGCCGCCGTCGGTGAGCAGGCGGGCCAGCGCCAGGAAGTTGGTGTCGGCGGTGCGGCCGCCCAGCACTTCGTTGCCGATGGTGAGCGCGGCCACGGTGAAGACCTGGGGCTTGGGAGGCATGGGCGCTCCGGGGCGGCGCGCGCGGGTGCGCGCGGCGCGGGACAGTCAGCCAGTCAGACCGGGAGATGCCAGGGCAGCAGCGCGGCCGCGCCGCGCAGGATGAGCCAACCGTACAGCCCGGCGAAGACATCGTCCATCACCACGCCCACGCCGCCGGGGAGGCGCTGGGCCTGGTGGGCCGGCGGCGGCTTCAGGATGTCCAGCACGCGGAACAGCAGGAAGCCGGCGGCGGCGGCCGCCAGGGTGCGCGGCGCGAACGCCAGGGTGATGAGCTGTCCCGCCACCTCGTCCAGCACGATGGGGTGGGCGTCGTGGCCGAGCGTCTTCTCGGCCTCGCCGCACAGCCAGAATCCGGCGAGGGTGATGACGGCCGTGACCCCCAGGTACACCCACGGCGGCAGCGTGATCAGCCACCACCACAGGAACAGGGTCAGGAACGAGCCGAATGTCGCGGGAGCGACAGGAAAGTAGCCCGCGCCGAACACGGTGGCGAGGACGACGGCGAAGCGCTGCAGGGGGGCGGGCTGGGGGCGGCTCACGGGGCGATCCACGCTGCGGGCCGGCTCACCGGGCGATCCACGCTGCGGGCCGGCTCACGACGCGTTCCGGGACTCCGTGACGGTCTGCGGAGCCTGGGCGGCGGTTTCCTCCTGGAAGGCCCGCAGCACCTGTCGCAGCACGGCCTTCACGGTGTCCATGACGCCCTCGCCGCGGGAGGCCACGGAGGCGAAGGAGGGGCGCTTCCACGTGTTGAATTCCTCCTCCAGGTCCTCCACCGGGACCGCGTCGGCCAGGTCGCGCTTGTTCCACTGGAACACCAGCGGCAGGTCGCGGAGGTTCATCTTGTAGGCATCCACCGTGCGGACCAGGTCGCGCAGGCTCTGGCGATTGCCGTCCTGGCGGGTGGGCGTGGAGTCGGCCACGAAGACCACTCCGTCCACGCCCTGCAGGATGACCCTCCGGCTGGCCTGGTAGATCATCTGCCCCGGCACGGTGTAGAGATGAAAGCGCGCGCGGTATCCGCCCACCTCGCCCAGGGAAACGGGCAGGAAGTCGAAGAACAGCGTCCGCTCCTCCTGCGTCTTCAGCGAGACGAGGTTGCCGCGATACACCTGGGGCGTGTTGCGGTGGATGTAGGTGAGATTCGTGGTCTTGCCGCTCAGCCCGGGGCCGTAGTACACGACCTTGAACTGAATCTCACGGCTGTGATAATTCACGAGCGCCATCGGCGAAACCTTCCTGGCGCTCCCCCGACGGACCTAGCCGCCGAAAGCGCGCTCGAGCTCGGACTCCATGCCGTGCACGAGGGCCGGGTCGATCACGGGGGCCTCGGAGATCGACTGCTGCCGGCGATCGAACAGGCGCTGGAAACAGTCCCGCAGGTCCGAGACGCAGCGCTTCACGCGCAGCCGCACGAGCCCCAGCGAGGTGCGCTTGTCGAACACGGCCGCGAGGATCACGCGCGCGTTCACACGCGTGAGGTAGAGGTGTTCGCGCCCGCCCTGGTGCACGAGGGTGTTGAACCCGTCCTCCCCCAGCAGGCGCGCAAGTTCGCTGTTGGCCGCAAAATCTGCGGCCACCAGGCTGGCGAACGCGTGCAGGTCGAAGTCGGGGGTGGTGCCGGCGTTGAGAATCAGCTGTCCCGCGTTGTCCACCAGGAGCGCGCCCTGGGCGAACGACGTTTCCAGCAACTCCTTGAGGATGGCGTTGATCGAGCCGATGTCCTCTTCGTAGAGTGCCCGGTTGACCATGAGGTCCTCCTTCCTGGAGTGGGCGGTCCGGGGCCGCCTGCATCCATTGCGCCGTCACGCTATCACCGGCTGCGGACAGGGGTCAACGAAATATTTGACCGGGGGTTGCGGCGTTCGTATTCGGAGAGGGTTATCCACAGGGCAGACGGATTACCGAGTTATCCCCAAAATAGTCCACGCGGGGCCACCCGGTGCCTCGGCCCGCCCGTCCGGCCCCGGCGAGCCGGAGCGCCGCACGACTCACGATCGCGTCCCGGGCCGCCGGTGGCTTCCCCCGCCACGCTGGGGTATCCTGCGCGCGTGAATTCCACGTCCGTCGTTGAGATCCGCGCGCTGGTCAAGCGCTACGGCGACTTCGAGGCCGTGCGCGGCATTGACCTCACGGTCGGGCCCCGCGAGTGCGTGGGCATCCTGGGCCCCAACGGGGCGGGCAAGACCACCACCGTGCGCGTGCTGGCCTGCGCCTCTCCCCCGACTTCCGGCGAGGTCCGGGTGCTGGGGATGGACGTGGCGCGCGAGCCCCGCCGCATCAAGGCCCGCCTGGGCATCTGCCCGCAGGAGAACAACACCGACCCGGACTTCCACGTCCTGAACAACCTGGTGGTGTACGGCCGCTACTTCGGGATCCCCCGGCGCGAGGCCGAGATGCGAGCCCGCGAGCTGCTGGAGTGGATGAACCTGGGCCACGTGCTCAGGCACAAGATCTCCGAGCTCTCCGGGGGCATGGTGCGCCGCCTGGTGCTGGCGCGCGCGCTGCTCAACCGGCCCGACTTGCTGCTTCTCGATGAGCCCACCACCGGGCTGGACCCGCAGGCCCGCCACGCCATCTGGGACCTGGTGCGCGACCTGAAGCGCCGCGGCGTGACCATCCTGATCACCACGCACTACATGGAAGAGGCCTCGCAGCTGTGCGACCGGGTGGTGTTCGTGGACGGCGGGCGGATCCTGCTGGAAGGCCGTCCCGGGGAGCTGGTGGAGCGCGAGGTGGGCCGCGAGGTGGTGGAGTGCTGGCACTACGGACCGGAGGTGCCCGCCTGGGCCGCCGGGCGCGGCCTGCGCCACGAGGAGAGCGCCGAGCGGCTGTTCTTCTACCCCGGCGACGACTCCGGCGCGCTCCCCGAGTTCGAGGAGCGCTTCCCGCACCAGGAGCGCCTGCTGCGCCTGGCGACGCTGGAGGACGTGTTCCTCAAGCTGACCGGCCGGGTGCTGAGGGACTGATGCGCGCGATCCTGGGCAACGTCTCCTACCGCGCGGCCTACGTGTGGCGGCGCAACGTGGACGTGTACCTGACCACGTGGGCCACCAACTTTCTGCCGCCCCTGCTGGAGCCGTTCCAGTACCTGCTGGCCTTCGGCCTGGGGCTGGGCGGCGCGGTGGGGGTGCTGCACTTCCGCGGGCTGCCGGTGCCGTACATGAACTTCATCGCGCCGGGCACGATCTCCATCGCCATCATGTTCTGGGCGTTCTTCGAGACCACCTACTCCTCGTACGTGCGCATGTACTACCAGAAGACCTTCGACGCCATCACCGCCACGCCTCTGACCATCGAGGACGTGATCGCCGGGGAGCTGCTGTGGGGCACCACCAAGTCGCTGGTGGCGGCGTCCATCATGCTGCTGGTGCTGTCGTTCTTCGGGTTCGTGGCCTTCCCGTCGGGGTTGTGGGTGATCCCGGTGGCCGTCGTCGGGGGGCTGTTCTTCGCCTCGTTCGGCATGATCGCCACCTCGCTGGTGCCGACCATCGAAGTGTTCAACCTGCCCATCTTCCTGATGGTGTTCCCGATGTTCGTGTTCGGCGGCACGTTCTTCCCCATCGAGAACCTGCCGTCGTGGGCGCGCTGGATCTCCACCGCCCTGCCGCTCACGCACGTCTCGCGGCTGGTGCGGGCCTCGATGCTCGACCGGCTGGTCATCATGGACCTGGCGGTGGGCGCCGGGCTGGCGGTCGCGGCGGTGGCCGCCGCGGTGGCGTCCATCGCCCTGATGCGACGGAGGCTGGTGAAATGACGCTCCTGCTGCTCATGTCGGCCGCCAGCCTGCTCCTGCACGCGCTCACCAACGGCGGCTACAACTTCTTCCGCGACGAGCTCTACTACATCGCGTGCGGGCGCCACCTGGCATGGGGCTACGTGGACCATCCCCCGCTGGTGGCCGTGGTGGCGGCGCTGGCGCAGGCGGTGTTTCCAGGATCGCTGCAGGGCCTGCGGCTCTTCCCCGCGCTGGCCGGCTCCGCCACGGTGCTGTTGACCGGGCTCATGGCCCACGACCTGGGCGGGGGCCGGTTCGCGCAGTTCCTGGCCGCGCTGGGGGCGATCCTGGCGCCGGTCTACCTGTCCAACTTCACGCTGTTCACCATGAACGCCTTCGACATCCTGGCCTGGACCCTGGTGGCCTGGCTGCTGATCCGGATCCTGGGCGGGGGCGGGCGGGGCCTGTGGCTGTGGTTGGGCCTGGCGGCCGGCGCGGGGCTGATGAACAAGATCTCGGTGGGCTTCCTGCTCGCGGGGCTCTTCGTGGGAATGCTGGCGACCCCGGCCCGGGCCCACCTGCGCACGCGCGGGCCGTGGCTGGCGGCGCTGATCGCCGTGCTGATCTTCGCCCCCCACCTGGCGTGGCAGGCCGCGCACGGCTGGCCGACGCTGGAGTTCATGGAAAACGCCCGGCGCCTCAAGAACTTCCCCGTCTCGCCCCTGGGCTACCTGCAGGGCCAGGTGTTCATCATGCAGCCGCTCACGCTGCCGGTGTGGCTGGCGGGGCTGGGCTCGCTGCTCTTCGGGTTCTGCTCGCGCCGGCACCGGGCCCTGGGGCTGGCGTATCTCCTCATCCTGGCGCTGTTCATCCTTACCCGCGGCAAGATCTACTACCTCGGCCCTGCTTACACCTTCCTGCTGGCCGCCGGGGCCGGGGCGGTGGAGCGGTTCGCGAAGGCGCGCCGGCTGGGGTGGCTGCGCCCGGTCACCACCGCGGCGTTCCTCGTGGGAGGCGTGGCGCTCGCGCCATTTGTCCTGCCGGTGCTGCCTCCCGCACGCCTGGAGGCCTACGCGCGCGCGCTCAATGTGACCGGCCCGCCCGAGGAACGGCACCGGCCGCCGCGGCTCCCGCAGACATTCGCGGATATGTTCGGCTGGGAGGAGCTGGCGGTCCGGGTGGCGCGGGCCTACCAGGCGCTGCCGCCGGCCGACCGCGTGCGCTGCGTGGTGTTCGCCTCCAACTACGGCGAAGCCGGCGCGCTGGACTTCTACGGGCCGAAGTACGGCCTGCCGCGGGCCATCTGCGGCCACAACAGCTACTACCTGTGGGGCCCGGGGGACGAGTCGAACGGCCGGGGCGAGGTGATCCTGGTGGTGGGGCAGTCGCAGGCGGACGTGGAGAAGACCTACCGGGAAGTCACCCCGGTGGACAGCACGAACAACGAGTGGTGCATGCCCTACGAGGACCATCTGCCGATCTTCCTGGGCCGCGGGCTCAAGCACCGGCTGCGCGACATCTGGCCCAAGTGCAAGGAATTCATCTGATGGAGATCCTGTTCCTGGGCACCAGCGGCGCCACGCTCACCCCGCGCGTGGGGTGCGGCTGCCGCGTGTGCCGGGAGGCGCGCGCGAGGGGCGGGCGGCACGTGCGCTCCGGGCCCTCGCTCTACCTTTCGCCGGCGGCCGGCGACGCGGGCGTGCTCATTGACACGCCCGAGGAGATCCACGCCGCGCTGCTGCGCTGGGGCGTGGAGCGCGTGGACGCCGTGTTCTTCACCCACTGGCACCCCGACCACACCGCCGGCGTGCGGCTCTTCGAGCACCTGAACGTGGACTGGCGCGCGGCCGGGGGCGAGCGGGCGCACCGCTGCACCCCGGTGTACCTGCCACGCCGCGTGGCCCGCGACTTCGAGAAACACCAGGGCCTCATGGAGCGACTGCGGTACCTGGAAGAGCGCGGGCTGCTGCGGGTGTGCGAGATCGAGGCCGGCGAGGCGGTGGAGGCCGCCGGGCTCCGGTTCCGCGCGTTCCCCATGGCCAACCCGGAGCTGTGGACCCTCGAGGTGAGCGGGGACGGCCGGCGGGCGGTGCTGGCGGTGGACGACACCCGCGGCTACGAACCGGAGGAGTTCCTGTCCGGAGCGGACGTGGCGGTGATCGAGACGGGCTGGTTCGAGTTCGACCCGGCCGGTGCGCGCATCCAGATCCCCGGGCACCCCAAGGCCCAGGCCGAGGCCTCGTTCGAGGAGTCGCTGCGGATCGCCGCGCGGCTGGGCGCGGGCCGCACCTACTTCACGCACATCGAGGAGATCTGCCAGCGCACACCGGAGGACTACGAGGCGCTGGAGCGCACTCCCGCGCTGAGGGCGGCGCGCGGCACCTTCGCCTGGGACGGCCTGCGCGTCACGGTGTAGCGCGGGAAGCGGCCACGCCTCGTGAATCGTGGATGGCAGGCACCGACGCCTGCCCGGCCCCGCCCGGCCGCCGCTACTCGACCGGGTGTCGCCCGTCCAGCGCCCGGCCCAGCGTGGACATGTCCGAGTATTCGATGTCGCTGCCCATCGGCACGCCCACCGCGATGCGGCTCACCTGCACCCCGAGAGGCCGCAACTGCTCGGCGATGTAGCTGGCCGTGGCCTCCCCGTTCACGTTGGGATTGGTGGCCAGGATCACCTCGCGCACCCCGCCCTCTTTCACCCGATCCACCAGCGTCGCGAAGTTGAGCTCGTCGGGGCCGCGGCGGTCCAGCGGGGACAGCGAGCCGTGCAGCACATGGTACATGCCGCGGTAGCGCCCGGTCTTCTCGAAGGCCAGCACGTCCGAGGGCTGCTCCACCACGCACACCAGCGCCGTCTCGCGCCGCCCGTCGGTGCACAGGAGGCACAGCTCCCCGTCGGCGATGTTGCCGCAGCGGCGGCAGTGGCCCACCTGGCTCTTCACTGCCTCGATGGCGTGCGCCAGGCGCAGCGCCTCCTCGGGAGGCGATTCCAGGATGAAGAACGCCAGGCGCTGGGCGGTCTTGCGCCCCACGCTGGGCAGGCGCGCGAACTCGTCCACCAGCTGCTCGAGATGCCTGGAGCTGAATTCCATGTCAGAACGGGAGCGGCACGCCGCCGGTGAGCTTGGTCATTTCCACCTTCAGGTACTCCTCCACCTTGGCCTGCGCCTCGTGGAAGGCCGCGGTGACCAGGTCCTCGAGCAGCTCGGTGTCGTTGGCGGCCACCACTTCCGGGTCGAACTTCACCGACACCAGCTCGTGCTTGCCGTTGACCACCACCGTCACCTTGCCGCCGCCGGCGGAGCCTTCCATGTGCAGGTCGCCCAGCGAGTCCTGGAACGCGGCCATCTTGGCCTGCATCTGCTGGGCCTGTTTCATCAGCATTCCCATGTTCTTCAATGTCTGGCCTCCCGGCGTGTCCGGAGCGGTGGGTGAGAGAATCGGAAGGTGGAAGATCCCGGACTAGCCGACGACCTCGCCACCGAACATCTCGATGACCTTTTCGACCAGGTCCACGGGCGGCGCCGCGGGATCGGCCGAAGGAACGGCGGCTGCGGGCCGCGGCGCTGCCGCCGGCAGCGGGGCATCCGCGGCGGCGACGTTCGGCCTTGCGGAATCGCGCAGCGGCGCGGCGGCCGGGCGAGCGGCCGCCGGGGAAGCTCCCGCAGCCTGGCCCGGGCGGGCGACGCAGCGGAACCGCCGGGCGGGCAGGCCCAGATCGGCCAGCGCACCTTCCACGAACCGGACGTGGTCGCGGCTCTCCAGCTGCAGCCTCTGGAAATCGCTGGTCACGGCCACGTACAGCGTCTCGCCGTCACAGCCCAGCGGCTGGGCCACCTCCAGGATCGCGCCCAGCGTGCGGCGGGATTCGCCCACGTGCGCCAGCACGCGCGTCCAGCTCTCCTCGGGGAAGGCGGCCAGCGACGCCAGCGGGCACGCCCGCGGCCCGGCGCGCGGCCGCCGCGGCCGAGGGCGGCAGCGGCGCGCCGGCGGAAACGGCCCCGGCCAGCGAGGGCGCGGCGGGGCGAGGCAGAGGGGCGGCAGACCCGGCACCCGGCGAGGCCGCGGAGACCCCGGCACCCCCGGGGGCAGCGGCGCCCCGCGGAGACGCCGCGGGGGGGGCCGACCCCGCGCCCCGCGGCGCGGGCATCGGTCCGCCCGATTCCAGGCGGGCCAGGATCTGCTCCAGGCTCTTCACCGAATCGAGGCGCGCCAGCGTGACCACCAGCAACTCCAGCTGGAAGCGCGGGTGCGGGCTGCGCTCGAGGCGCGAGGCCCCGTCAAGGCACAGGTCCAGGCACTGCACCAGGTCCTCCTCCGGGAATCGCTGCGCCGCCTCGAGGTAGCGCGCCAGCATCTCGGGGGTGCCTTCCAGCAGTCCGTCCAGCGAGGGGCTGACGCGCGCCAGCATCAGGGCGCGGAAGTGCTCGCACAGCCCGGCGAACACCAGCGTCTCGCGCGTGCGCCGGGACAGGGCCTCCGCCAGCAGCTTCAGCGCGGCCTGGGCGTCGCGCGCCAGCACCGCGTCGGTGAGCCGGAAGAAGAACTCGGTGTCGGCGTGGCCCATCAGCGAGCACAGGCCCGCCTCGGTGATGCGCTTCTCCCCCGAGTTCACGGCCTGGTCCAGCAGCACCAGCGCGTCGCGCAGGCTGCCCTCGGAGCGGCGCGCCAGGAAGTGCAGCGCCGCCTCCTCCGTGTCCAGCTTCTCGCGCCCCGCGATCCACTTCAGCCGTTCGAAGGCCTGCTTCACGCCGATGCGCTGGAAATCGTAGCGCTGACAGCGCGAGCGCACCGTCTCCAGCAGGTCGTCCGGATCGGTGGTGGCGAACACGAACACCACGTGCGGCGGCGGCTCCTCGAGAGTCTTCAGGAACGCGTTGAAGGCCTGGTCGGTGAGCATGTGGACCTCGTCCACGATGTAGACCTTCTTGCCGCCCCCGGTGGGCGCGTAACGCACGCGCTCGCGGATGTCGCGGATGTCGTCGATGCCGCGGTTGCTGGCGCCGTCAATCTCGATCACATCCAGGCTGGAACCGTTGGTGATGGCCACGCACGAGGGGCATTCGTTGCAGGGTTCGGCACCCTGCCGGTGGGTGCAGTTGAGGGCCTTGGCGAGGATGCGCGCGGTGGTGGTCTTGCCGGAGCCGCGGGAGCCGGAGAAGAGGTAGGCGGGCGCGATGCGCCCGACGAGGACCGCCTGCGCCAGCGGCCCGGTGACATGCTCCTGGCCCACCAGGTCGCCGAAACGCATGGGGCGGTACTTGAGCGCCAGCGAAACGTGGTTCATGGCCGCTCCTCCCTGGCGGTGACGGGCCGTGCACCCTGCCTGGATTGTCCCTCGGAGACCCTCGGCGCGTCGCCTGCTCGGGCCAGGGAGCCCTGCGGCACACTCGAACGATTACTTACCGCTGCTACCTTCCGGTCCTGACGGGGTTCGTAGGATCGAGTTGCGCAAGACCTGACCTTCATAGCCGCGTGCGCGCCGTGAGCAAGCTCCTTGGGACAACCTCGTTCAGGGAATTCCACCCCGCTATAGCGGACTGCGGGCGGGAAGGCGCCGCTAGTGCCCCGTGTAGCACGGCCCGCCACCGCCCCCGCGGCAGCGGGTACTTCCGGTTCCCTGCCCTGCGTGGCGCGTGCGCGCCTCCGTGGGCCGGGCCCCAATGGACGAAACGGGCCCCCGCAAGGGCCCGGCTCCGTCAACTGCTGACAAGGCTATGGTGGAGATGACCGGGATCGAACCGGTGACCTCCTCGTTGCGAACGAGGCGCTCTCCCAACTGAGCTACATCCCCAAGACCTGTGCCGGCCCGGGCCGCTTGCAGGCTCCCGGTCCGCCGGTGGCCGACATTGTAGCCGCTCGGCCCCCCGAAAGCAAACGCACCCTGGCGGGTGCCGGGGCCGCAGGCTAACTCCTGCGGGCGCATGGGCGTGCGCCTCCAAGGGCAAAATGGCGGAGAGAGAGGGATTCGAACCCTCGGTAGGGTATTAGCCTACACACGATTTCCAGTCGTGCTCCTTCAACCGCTCGGACATCTCTCCTGATAAAACGTCCGGGGCGGATTTTACCCTTTCAGGGGGCCGGGTCGCAACCGGCGTGCTCCGCAGGCCGCTATCTCAGCAGGATGACCTTGCCGTCCAGCGTCCTGCCTTCGTAGCGCACGCGGACCAGGTAGGCTCCCGCGGCGGCGCGGCGGCCGGTGTCGGTGCGGGCGTCCCATTCCAGGGTCCGCTCGCCGGCTTCCATGCGGCCGGCGTGCAGCAGCTTCACCCGGGCGCCGGAGACATCGTACACCTCGGCTCGCACCGCCGCCGCGCGTGGCAGGGTGAACGCCACGGTGGTGCGGAAGCGGAACGGGCTCGGGGAGACGCCGAGGCGGTTGGAGGCCGGGCCCCGCGGGCCGTCGTCCACGGCCAGCGGGCCCCCGAAGCCCATGGGGATGGACTCCTGGTTGTCGGCCTCGTCGTACTCGGGGATGGAATTCGCGGGATCCACCGACACCGTCACCGGGTTGAGCTCGCCGGGCACGGTCACGGGCGGCACCACGAAGAACACCGTGGCGTACGAGAATGGCTCGAGCGTGGGTAGCACACCGGAACCCAGCAGGCGGGCTCCGCCGCTGTCGCGCGCCTCCCAGGGGATCGCGGCCACCACCTGGCCGGAGGAATTCACGACGTCCACGCGCATCTGCGTGGGCTGCATCGGGTGTTGGAAGGTGGGCATGTAGGAGTAGAAGCCGGGGAGCAGGTTGCGCAGGCCCTTGAAGACCTCCGCCAGCCCCTCGGGGCAGATCAGGCCGTTGGCGTGGTTCTTCTCGAACTTCTTCTTGGCGTCCTGGAATTCCTGGCTGGGCGGGCCCGCGTTTGGGGCGACGGGCTCGGTGAGTTGTCCCTCTGTGGGATCGCCCCGGTGGCGCCCGGAGGTCCACTTGATGCAGTCGAGCACCTTGTCCTGGCCCGGCGGGCCCTTGCAGATGGCGCAGGTCTCGAACTCGAGGGTGACCGAGTCCACGCCGACGGGCATCCACTCGTCGGGAATCCACGGCTCATCGGTCATGGACGTGGGTGCCGGGACCGGGGTGGTCGTGGAACCGGTGCTCGCCTTGTCCTTCCCGTCGTCGCCCGGGCCGTTGTAATAGGGGTCCTTCTCCGTGGCCTCGTGGTCCACCGCCGTGCCGGCGTCGGTCACGTCGTCCCCCAGGTGCTCGAACGGCCCGATGGTCGCGCCGTTGGGCCTGAGGCCCGCCGGGTTGAGCACGTTGCCGCTGCCGTCCTTCGCGCGGATCGTCTGGCACAGGTAGATCGAGTCGCACTTGCCCACCTTCTTCGGATCGGGCACGTACTTGATGCGCATCTCGTCATTGGTCTTCGCGCGGTTCGGCCACTTGTCGGCGCTGAAGGTGCCATTGTCGCCCGGGTAGTCCCCCGCCCCCGCCGCGCTCGACCCGAGGGCGGCGGCCAGGAGCGCCCCCGGGACGACGCAGGCCGCCCGCGCGACCCAGCTGCGCGGGGTCACCGCCGGATCCCCACGAGGTGGTGCCGGAACTTGTCGACCGTGGCCTGGTCCGCGGGGGCCGCCAATGCATCGTGCAGCAGCTGGAGGAGCGTGTCGCCTTCCTCGTAGGAGCCGGTGATGTGCTCCCAGCACATCGGGCTCCCGCCTGAATCGCGCAGCACCATGAGCGAGACGTGCGGCAGGGACGGGGGAATCGTGTCCTGCATCGCAGGGTGCAGGGCGATGCCGTCGAGCAGCGCCTGCAACTCGGCGGAGCTCACCACCAGCGTGTCACCGACGAAGGTGTCGTTGCCGTAGCTGCCGTGGTGCTGGAAGGGATCGAAGGCGGCCAGGTCGAAGCCCCCGGGCCGCACGGAACTCACGCCCGCCAGCGTGGAGCGCCGCTTGGTCTGCCCTCCCTGGTACGTCAGCTTGAGCTGGCACGTGGCGTAGTCGGAAGTCAGCCCCGAGTGGACCTGGGTGAAAGTGGAGAGGTCCGCCGCGGGCGGCGCCGGGGCGCCGGCCAGCAGGCCGAGGCAGACCAGGACGGCCACGACGACCGCCGGGCGGGGATGCTGCGCGCGGTGTGATTCGGGCATTCCCGCCCGGCTGGTCGTCATTCGTGCCTCGCCTCGTGGACAGGCATGCGTGCCTGCCGGAAACCGCGACCTTGGAGACCTCTCCCCGATCGCGGGTGCACTGCTATCTCAACAGGATGACCTTGCCGTCCAGGGCCTTGCCTTCGTAGCGCACGCGGACCAGGTAGGCTCCCGCGGCGGCGCGACGGCCGGAATCGGTGCGCCCGTCCCATTCCACGATGCGCGCGCCGGCTTCCATGAGCCCGGCGTGCAGCGTCCTCACCCGGGCACCGGAGACGTCGTAGAGCTCCACCCGCACCGC
>JACRLI010000008.1:0-9410 GCA_016235265.1 Candidatus Eisenbacteria bacterium | reverse complement strand
GCCGCGCGCGGCAGCGTGAATGCCACCGAGGTGCGGAAGCGGAACGGGCTCGGGGACACGGAGAGCCGGCCCGGGACCGGGCCGCGCGAGCCGTCGTCCACGCCCAGCGGCCCGTAGAAGCCCACGGGGATCAGTTCCTGGTTGTCGGTCTCGTCGTATTCGGGGATGGCGTTGGTCGGGTCCACCGTGAACTGCACGTAGTCCACCGTGCCTGGATCCATCACCGGCGGAACGGTGAACATGACCGGCGCGTAGTCGAACGGCCCGATGGCCGGGATCGTGCCCGCACCGAGGAACCGCGAGCCGTGCTGGTCAAAGGCCGTCCACTGGAGCCCGGTCATGGGCTGGCCGGAGGAGTTCACCACGTCCACCACGAGCTGCGTGGGCTGCATCGGGTGCGGGAACGGCGGCATGTAGCTGAAGAACCCGGACATTGCGTTGCGCAGCCCCTCGAAGAACTCCGCGATCCCCTCGGGGCAGATGAGCCCGTTGGCGTGGTTCTTCTCGAACTTCGCCTTCGCGTCCTTGAACTCCTGCGTGGGCGGGGCGGCGGCGGCGGGCTCGGTGAGCGTGCCCGTGCCGGCCTCTCCCTTGGTGCGGTGATACGTCCAGGTCACGCAATCCAGGATCTTGCCGGTGTCCTTGCACACCGCGCAGGTCTCGAACGTCAGGGTCGCCTCGGTGACGCCCGCGGGGAATGTGCCGTCCAGGTAGTGCGGACCATCGACCATCTCGGTGGCGGTCGCGTCGGGCGACGCGTCGGTGGAGCCCTTGCTCTGGGTGTCCTTGTCCGCGTCCTCGCCGTTGTAGTACGGGTCGCGTTCCGTGGACAGGTGGTCCACGCACGTGCCGCCCGCGGTCATGTCGTCCTGGGCGTGCTTGAACCTGCCGGCGTCGAGGTCCTTGGGCTGGATGACGTCGCCGTTCTGATCGGTACGCCTCACGGTCTGCACCAGGTAGATGGAGGAGCACTTGCCGACCTTCTTGGGGTCCGGATAGTAGGTGATCTTGATTTCCTTCACGCCGGTGAACGGGTCGGTGCTCGTGGAAGTGGTGAACTTCCCGTTGGCACCCGCATAGTCTCCCGCCCGTGCGGGCGCCCGGGAGACCATGAGCAGCACCGTCACGGCAGCAAGCGCGATCGCCCCGCGCAGGGCACGGTTCGCGCTCATTGCCTCACCCCCACCATGTGGTGGCGGAACTGGTCCACCGTGGACTTGTCGGCGCCGGAGAGCAGGGCGCCATGGAGCAGGGCGAACAGAGTGTCACCCTCCGCCGGCGTCGCGGTGCAGTGTTCCCAGCACAGCGTGGTCGGTCCCGACGTGCGCATCACCATGAGCGAGATACCAGGCTCGGCCGGGCCGGTGGTGTCCTGCATCGCCGGGCGGGCCAGGATGGCATCCATCAGGGACTTGATCTCCGCCGGGCTGACCACCAGCGTGTCGCCAAAGTGCGCGTCGTTCCCATAGTAGCCGTGATACTGGAACACGAGGAACGGCGTGCGCTGGAATCCGCCTGCCCGCAGCGCGCTGACGCCTGCGAGCGACGTGGTCAGCTTCTCCTGCGCGCCCAGGTAGGAAACCTTGAACTGGCAGGAGTTGTAATCGGAGACCACGCCCGAGTACACCTGCGGAAACGTGGAGAGCTGGGTGAGGGCCGTGGCGCGCGTGCCGGCGGGCGCCGACCCCGAGGGGGCGGGCGTGCCGCCGGGACCCGCAGCCACAACGAACAACATGCTGGCGATGGCGACGGCGAAGTGGAGGTACCGGGGCGGCGCGTTTGGGCCGCGGGGCGAATACAGAGGGGCTCTCTGGGCCATGGTGTCCTCCGGGGTAAGGGACCAGCCAGATGTCGGTGCCGTCTCGCGGCCGGCAGAGGGACGCCTTCATGAACTGGAGTGGAGGGCGGGGCGCATCCGGAGCGGAGTCGCCGGGCCCGGTCCCGCGTTGATGCCGCGGGAGCCTGCTGGGATCACCTGGGTCCATCTGTGGACCGGACGGATACGAACAAGGGGGGTCGGGTCTGGGCCAAGTCTGGCCGGCCCGCCACCGGAGGGCATTCGAATGAATGGATAAAGTGTACGCCCTTCTGCCGATTCAGCAAGAGACAATTGATATTGGACGGGAGGTTCCGAGGACCGGGTTCCTGACTCCGGCGTCCCATCTCACCCGTATCGGCTTGGCGGTCAGGGGCTTTGGGGCGTCGGGAGGCGGCACGTGGGGATCGGGGCCTTGTGGGGCGCAATTGCGGAATATGTGCGGCGCCGGCAGACCGGGGATGCGTGGATGATCCGGAGGCTCTCCCGGGGCCGAATCGGCGCGACGGCGGCGGTGGCAGGCTGGAGCGCGCCTCTGAAGTCCGCACGCATCCAGGCCTACTCGAACGAAACGGCGGCCCGTCGCCGGGCCGCCGTAACTCGTTGCCAAGATGGCGGAGAGGGAGGGATTCGAACCCTCGGTGGAGTTACCCCCACAACGGTTTTCGAGACCGTCTGATTCAACCGCTCTCACACCTCTCCGCGGCTGATACTAAAGGAGTTATCGGTGTGAGCGCAAGGGGGGTGTGGCTTCTTCTGTGGCCTCTCGTCCCAAAATCCGGTCCGCCTCCGCCTTCACGTGCGCTTCGCCGAGCCGTCCGTACCGCTGTGTCGTGACGATCGACGAATGGCCCAGGATCTCCTGGAGGGCGGCCAGGGAGCCGCCGGCTTCGAGCCAGCGACAGGCGAAGGTGTGCCGGAGCTGGTGCGCGTGGAACCGCGCGACGCCCGAGGACTTCCGAACGTAGCGCGCGAAGCCGCCCGAATCCCGGAGGGGTAGGATCCGCCCTGCCCGAAATCGCAACTCGACCTGCAGGGCCGGCGCCAGGGGAACGCGCCGCACTCTACCGCTCTTGGTCTGATGGATCACCAGCCAGCCGTGCTGCACGTCCGACGCCTGCAGCCTAGTCAACTCGCCCCACCGGAGACCGGTCCGGAGCCCCAAGCGTACGATGAATCCGTACGGCTCCGGCGCCGCCAGCACCGCCGCGACTTCCTCGTCCGTCAGCCGATCAGGCGGCTGCTCCTGGATCCTCGGCAGGAGCTTCCGCGGCACCGGCGCGTGGTCGATGAGACCTGCGTCCTCGCACCAGTTCAGGAAGCACCGCACGTCCGAGAGGACGTGCTTGACGCTTTGGACCGCGAGACTGGTCCGCCCGAGCTTCAGCCGCAGGGTCCGCAGATCGTCGCCGGTCAGCTTGTGCAGGAGCACGTGCCCGAGGTGCGGCAGCACGTAGTCCCGCATCCGCTGCCGGGCGAGCTGCTGACCCGTCGGCGTCCGGGCCGCGGGGATGTAGACCCGCAGCCACTGCTCGACGGCTTCGGCGAACTGACCCGAGGAAACCATACCCCCAGATTTCAAAGAACGCAGGCGTCGGCAGGCTTCCGTGTAGTCCGTGCCTAGGGAGATCCGGACGCGCTGTCCGTTCCGCACCTGAGCGTAATAGAAGGCCCGACCCCGCCTGACCATGTGCTTCGGCAGCTTCGGCACGCGCTACTCCTTTCGTGCCGTCACGAACCGAACCACGTCCGCCGGATCAAAGCGTAGCTGGCGCCCGAGGCGGACGCAAGGTAGGCGGCGACTGGCCACCAACCGGCGAATGGTCCGGCCGGAGAGCTGTAGGAGGTCAGCGATCTCTGGGATAGTGAGGAGCCGCTGGGGCGGCCCGGGCGGCGTCGCGTGCCGCTCCGCCGCCCGGGCCGCCCTCGCTGCGCGATCGTGTTCAGTCATTCCCTAAAGCCCCCACCTGACCATCCGGCTCACTCCCACCGCCACTTGAAGTTAGCCCTGATCGGGGCCCCTTACTGTGAGGGGACATAGTAAGGGGAGGCGTCAGCGATTCACTCAGGGACCGGAGCGCGGTTCCCGGCCCCTCCCCCAGCAGCCACACAGCACCTGTGCCGCGCCATCTGGCGTCGAGGTGACTCCGAACGGTGTCCCCTCGGCTGGGCAATCCGACAGCCACCGCCAGGGCGAACTCCCGCCAGCCGAAGAGGCCCTCGACGCCACACAGCTCCCCATAGGCCCGCACCTTCGCCCAGAGCACGCAGAGCGGCTCGGTCCCGAGATCGACCTCGATCGCCACCGCGAGTTCCCGGCTCCCAGCGGCCAAGACCACGAACAGATCGGGTACGACCGTCAGGCCGAGGTCGCCCAGATCGGCGCGCAGCTCCCAATCGGGCCGCGCCAACCGGAGTTCGACGCCAGCCGGCAGTTCGGTGGCGATCGAGGCCCAGGTGCGCACGATGGCCAGATGGTGCTCGAGGCCGCCCCGCGGCCGGCGGCCGACCTCCTCCCCCTGGTCGGCGACATACCTGCGGCCAGCCGGACCCAAGGCGTAGCGGTTCTCTGCCGTCCGGTCCGGGGCGACGACTTCAAGGTACCCTGCATCGAAGAGCCGCCGCAGACGCGCGGCCGCGGTATCCAACCGAACGCCTGGGAAGCCCAGCCGCGCGAGGTCCCGCGTCCGGGCCAGGCGAAGACGGTTGAGGCCGAGGAGCAACTCCTCGTCGCGCGCCGTCAGCCTCAGCGGCGCCACGGGGCGCCGATGGTCTCGTCGCTGCCGCGTCATCACCGTCTCCAGAACAAGGAATTGCGGACCGGCAGGCCACAGGTCGTGCAGGGCGTCCAACCGGCTGTTCGGCCGCAGACTGGGCAGCGGGCGAAGGCCCAGCCCTCGAACGACGCGGCACAGGCGCCGCATGTGTAGACGCCGACGACCGCGGTGTCGTGACCACGAGGACAACGGAGCGACGCCGATTTGATCCGGCGGAGCTGAAGCAGCAGGGCGAGCGCCCGCCAGACCGCGGCCCCACCCAGGCCGACCGTCACAATCATCCATGCGGCAGCGCGCACACCCGCCCAGGCCACACGCCACACCCCTCGCGACCGTCGGCGGTCTCGCATCTCACCCAAGCCTCGGGGATCGCCGCCGGGGTCGCGTCCCCGGGAAAAGCTGGACTGCATCGGACCCTGCCGGAGCCAAACGATCAGGGCAGTCACCGCGCGGCATCGATTCCGTACCCTGGCGAAGGGCTTGCCGCACCTCGTCCGGCAGCCCGGCTGCAGCCTGGGTCAGCGGTTCCAGATCGAAGCGTGGACTACGGAGGCGCTGTGGCCCGAAGGGGCTCTCCTTCAGCCAGAGGAAGTACTCCCGGCGGCCGAGGGTGGCGGCCTCTTCCACGAACCGCGCTTGAGCTGCCGCCAAGCTCTCGCTGCCACTGCGAGCCACGATGCCCTGCGCCAGGAGGCGCGCGTCCTCGATCGAAGAGCGGAAGGCCAATTCGGTTGCCGTATTCGTCCGCATAGCATGCAGGAGCACTGGATCGACCGCCGCCACTTGCCGCAGCTCCTGATGACAGAACCAGAGCGTCACGCGCTTGAACCGAGCGAGGCTGAGCATGCGCGAGAACTGCTGGGCCTGGTGCCGGCGCAGCAGCTCCGGGAATTCCTCGAACACGATGAGCATTTGCTTTGTGTCCCGCGTGACGGGGCGCGAGAGGATAGCCCGGCAGAGCCTCCCGAGGAGCGGGCCGCCGAGCAGTGGCACCGCGTCCTCGGCTCCCGAGGGCGGCGACCCAAAGTCTAGAATCGTCACACCGTCTTCGAGAGCCTCACTCAGGGAGATGCACCAGGGTGCCTGGAGCGCATCGCGAACACAGGAGAGATGGAAGATCAGAGACAAACGAGCACGCAGGGCATCGACCGAGGCCTGGTTCTCTCGGGGGAAGTCGTTCTGCGCGTAGCGCCGCACGTCGGAGTCTTCCGAAGTGCGCGCATCCCGGGCGAAGCGGCGAGGATCGCGGAACCACTCCTCGAGGACGGTCAGGGGGAGGTTCCGCTCGATGGCGAGGGCCGCCGGCCGGAGGTAGATCGAGTGCATCCGGACGCCCATGTCCGTACCCGACGCCTCATTCAGGGCATTGGCCAGCGTCAGCGCCTGGATGTCCCGAGGCACACCGAGTTCCGGCGCCGTCAGCCGGAGCATGGGGACGCGGTCCGGGTCGAACGGCTGGATGATCCGCACCCGGGCGGCAAGGTCTTGACCTTCGGGTCTGGTTGCGATCGCTGGCAGCAGATACTCGCAGTAGATCTGCGTCAATTCGGACTTGAGATCAACGACCACCTGGGGTGTATGCTTCAGAAGGAGCTGCAACAGGACGGCAGCCAGCAGCCGGGTTTTGCCGCCGCCCGTCGCGCCATTCATCAGGACGTGCCCCGCAAGCAGGCGTTCCGCCTCCAGGCCGCACCATTGCCATGCCCCGCAGGGGCGCTGCGCGCGCCCGAGGAGGACGCGGTCGCTCCGCTCATCGCAGCGGAGGGCGTCGAGGAAGGCGTGGCGTTGCCGCTCCTCGCGCTGCACATCGCGCCACGCTAGCTCGGTCTGCATCCGCCGCGCCTGGGCCCGATCGCCCGGGGCGAGCATCCGCCGGAGGAGGTGACCGAGCGCTTCCACCCCGGTCATCCTCCCCACGCCAAGGGCGGATCTGCATCTTCGCCCACGACATGAGCCGGATCGACCGGCGGCACATCCTCCGCCAGTCGACGCACGCTCTGCCGCACTCGACGGCGCTCCTCTCCCCGGGCACGCAGGGACATTCCGGACCGTTCCCCGAGGCTCCTCGCAGCCCGAACCGCCAATCCAACGATAAACAGCGCAACGGGCACCCACAAGCAGACCGAGGTGAATCCCGTGCCGGACCCTCGACTGATGCCGGGCTGGAGCCGATGCGCCGCGCCTCCCACCACCCCTGCGAGCCCAAGCAGCACCCGCCCGAGAAAGCAGAGGAGCGTGAGCAGGATGATGGATCGCACCACGCGGTCGAACATCAGGCCACCTCCGGCCCTTCCGCCGCCGGCAGCATCTGCCGCGTGTCGTCAAGGCGCCCCCGAGCCTGCCGGAGATCACCGGTGCCGCCGCAGTCTGGGCAACCTGGCACGGGATCCTGGGGCAACCAGACGCTGTCGAAGAAGAGGACGCGTTGTGGGTCACCGGCCAGGACACGTTGGAACACGCCGAGCGTCAGATCGGGATCGAGGCGAAGCTGGATCAGGTTGCGGTTGCCGATGCGCGCCACCAGCCCGCCCCACCGGGGGTGGTGCGAGTGGTGGTGCAGGAGGGCCAGGGCAATGAATCCCTTGAGCGCGTTCAGCGCCGTCGTCGCGAAGATCGGTGCGCCATCTGAAGTGACGTCGTTCTTGAAGCCGCGGACCAGGTACGCCTCATAGCGGCTCTGGAGGATGCAGCGGTGGCAGGCCGGGGTCGTACCCGGGCACGTGAAGGTCACCTCCGCGCCTCGGCCCTCGGCGTACACCTGCGCGCATAGACTCGCGATGTCAAACTGCAGGCTGAGCCGGTTGACCCGGGCCTGGGCGGCAAACGAATCCGTCATCCCCAGAATGAGTGGACGGGTGTATGGCCAGTGGGCGCTAGACTGCTTGAAGGCGAACCGCTCGAACTCCCGGTCGTCGATCTCATCCAGCCGACACGGATAGCGGAGCACTTCGGCGGCGGGGTTGAGGTCACGGAGCCGGCCGGCCAAGGCCTCCACTTTGGGCCGTCCCACGTCGCGACGGTACGTCTGCTGGGTGGCCAAGTTGGACTCCTCAATCCGGTCCGGATCAATAAGCACGAAGTGCCCGACGCCGGTCCGTGCCAGATCCTCAACCATGCCCGCGCCCCCGCCCAGGCCGACGGCGATGACTCGCGAATAGGCGAGTGTGAGGAGATCATAGGCGCCAGTCACCCGAGTGAAGGTCTCACGCATGACTCCCCCCTACCGTCGTGCCCGCGCCGGCGGTCAGGCCGCTGACGGCAGCGCGGCACAGCCCCTGCGGCCAAATGAGAACCTCGGGCTGAAGCACCACATCGAGGCTCTCGATCCGCACCCCGCCTGGCGCGCGATAGGCAGCGAACCCGAAGAGCTGCGCGAAGGGTTCGAGAACCATGATCGGCAGGAGCAGACGCGGCAATTCGGGATTCGCCGTGAGGATCGCTTCGGCGTACCGGCGGTCGCCCGCGGACGGCTCCGCCAGCCGTCCGGGGTGAGAGTGCACGCACCCCAGGAACCGGATGCCGGCGGGGTTCCACCACTCCTTGAGCACCCGGTTGAGCGACTCGTGGTCGGGCGAGTATGTGACATTGGTGCACGTGCCGCGTGCGTCGTCAAAGACATGGCGCACGACTCCCTCACCCAGGTAGCCACCAAGCAGCACACCGGACTCGGCCGGTCGACGACCCACAGTCGCCATCGCCTGGTCATAGACGCTAATCGTCAGGCGGCACGGATCGGCCGCACCGCTCCAATCACAGCGCGCTGGCTCGGCGTCCGAGCAGTTCGGGTGCCGCCACCCTTCGAAGATGCGTTTCATGTGCATGACTTACCTGCTCCCTTTTAGAACGCGACGCCGGTTCGGAGATACCGCATCTCCTTCTCCGCCCATGCTGCGGCCACCGCCTTGGCGGCACTCATGCTCCCGATCGGCCGATCCCAGCAGAGGTAGTGCCGGTTTCCCTCTGGAAGGACGTGACAGCCCGCGAGGCTGCCGCTTGGTTGTTGCAGGAGGTAGATGCGAACTTCACCCGACCCAAGTCGGACGAACTCAAACCGGAAGACGCCGGAGCCGTCGCCCGTTCGGTAGGTGAACACGCCGGGAGCTGATGACTTGTTGCCGTTGCTCGCCGCCGCGGCCAGCATCAACAGCACGAGTAGAGGCCACATTGACGATCTCTCCTTTCACTCGATGGGTGCTATCCAGGGGGCGGCCCGCGACCGCCCCCTGGAGCGAGGTACTCAGTGCCAGGTTCCTACTGGCAGTTCGTCGTTGCCGTGGAACGATCCCGCGGGAATGTCGTCGACCCCGCGGACAATCGGGGCAAGCAGCGTGGTGTTCATGTTCACCTCCTTTCTGGCATGGGCTGCGTTGAGCATCCGCGCGGCGGCAGCCGCGCGCCGTCTCCAGTTTCCACCGGGTGGCCGGCCCGCTCAGTGGCCCAGAACCTCCCTCCTACTCGCCAGGCACGAGGAACATGCGGCCGTCGACGATCACCGCGAGCTCGGCCTGATGCATCACCTTCAACAGGTGGAGAACCAAGCTGATGATGGTCCGGCGCTCATGTCCCAGGAGATGAGCCGGGAGGAACGTTGTGACCAGATGCACCGACTCGCGCATCGGGCGCATCCCTCTATTCCCCCACACCCCGGTGCCGGGCTGGACAGTGGCACCGCCGGCCGAAGCAAGCCCATTCTTAGTTGGAATTCTCCACGGCTCCATCGTGTGATCACGCGGCCTCTTCCAGCCGCTTGGACTGCTGCTTGATGTTCAGGGCGCGGGCGAGTGCGCTGACCAACTGCGGGAGATGCCGATGGCCCT
>JACRLI010000007.1 GCA_016235265.1 Candidatus Eisenbacteria bacterium | reverse complement strand
ACCACCATGCAGTTGGGCCTGAGCGAGATCGCCTTCGGCCTGCTGGTGGTGCTGGCGACATGCGTGTAGGACCGCCATCCATGTCGGCCAGGGGGAGCGGAGATGATGAAGGCAGCGCGCAGGTCCGTTCATGACGCCCGGGGAGAGGTCTCCGAGGCCGTAACGTAACGAAGAGCCCCCGGGAGGAAAGCCCCGGGGGCTCTGAACGTTTCGGCCGCTGTCGGCAGGCCCGGAGGCCTGCCCTTCGTTCGATTCCGCCCCACCCGGCGGGGATGGCCCGCGGCCCAGGCCACCCCCACCGGGCGGGCGGTGTTCGCTACAGGTCCCGCTTCACCAGCACCGCGAAGCGGTGCGCGTGGTAGTAGCCGAAACGGTTGTTGCCCATGAAGATCGTGTTCACCGTCCCGGTCACCGGGTTGACGTACGGGTTGTCCTGCTGCTGCCAGTCCGCGATGAAGTATTCGTCGAACGCCCACCGGGCGCCGACCTGACACTTCTCGGCGATCCTGTACGCGGCTTCCAGCCCCAGGGTGTGCCGGCGTGAGAAGAACTCCGGCAACTGCCCGATCGGGCGCGTCACGCTGTTCTCCGGACCTGCCCAGAGCTCGCCCATGGGCATCTGCGTGCGCTCGAATTCGTACGAGCCGGTGAGGGTGAGCTTGTCGCCCATGCCGCGCCAGGTCGCATCCAGGATCGCGAAGTGGTTCTTGTCCTTCATGAACACGAACCAGTCGGTCTCGATCCGCTTCGTGGGATCCGCGTTGGGGCTGCTCTCGTGCGAGGCCTGCCCGTAGTTGTGCAGGCTCACGCCGATGCCGCCGTGAATGTCCAGCTGCTCGGTGGCGTGGAACACCGCGTCCATGGTGACCGTGGTGGCCGTGTCCCCCGTCCATCCGTAGAACTTCCCGTCCGTGGAGTCATTGGCCGGGAATTCGATCTTGGTGTAGGAGAAGTCGGCCGACATGTCGAGGTACTTGCCCACCGACCACGAGGCCCCCACGCCCACCAGGTTCCGGGTGCGGTCGGCCACGTCGAACCGGCGCAGGTTGCCTTTCTCCACCGAGTCGGGCAGCTCCACCATGTGGTCTTCGTCGACGTGTCCGTGACGCTTGCCGTGCTCGTAACGCGCCTTGATCACCAGGCCGTACTGGTCGAGCGGCATGATGCGGGCCTTGGCGCCGATCCAGTTCTCGGTGTCACGGGCGGTTTCGCGGTCCGCGTGCTTGCGGTCGCGCAGTTCGTAGCTCAGGCCCAGCTTCACCTGGCGCATCGGGTCCGCGTCCACGTCCAGGCCCACGGCCTGGTTGCTGTGGCCCCACAGGTTCGGCCCCTGCTCCTCATTGACCCAGCTGCGGTCGAACAGCGCCACGCCGGGGAACACGAGCTCCGGGGTCTGGTTCTCGTACTTGTAGGAACGGTAGCGCAGCGTGGCCGAGACCTGGTCCATGAGCCTCGAAGCCAGGCGCACGTCCATGGTCTTGGTGATGGCCTTGCCGTGCAGGCTGGTGTCCGGCAGCGCCAGCGTGGAGATGTTCACCTTGTTGGTGTCCGTCCCCACCGCGCCCGTGAGCAGCGAGTTCACCGTGTAGGGCAGGAAGCGCTGGTTCTGCTCCGTGCGGGCGATGCCCATCGCCGCCGTCAGGAGGGTGCGGTGCGGCAGCTCCAGGCCGAGCATCAGGTTCCCGCGCAGCACGTCGTTGTCGGGGTACAGGGGAATCTGCATCGCTGCGGCACCGGCGGTCGGGCTGTCGGTGAGCCGCTTCGGGTTGTCGAAGACCATCCGGTCCACGTAATTGGTGAACTTCGACATCCCCACGATCGCCTGGATGTTGAGCCCCACGTTTTCCTTCTCGAACCGCTTCTGGTAGTTGGCGCGCAGTTCGCCGTCCAGCGTCTGCTGGTCGATGGGCTCCGGCATTTCGTAGCCGTCCGACGGGCCGCTGCCCGTGACCGGGACTGCGATTCCGATGGCCTTGTTGCCGGTGCGCACCCGCCGGGTGGCGCTGGCCTCCAACTGGAAGCCCTCCATCGGGCGTCCGCGCAGGCGGGCTTTCGAGACGTTCGTCTGGAAGCCCAGCGGGACGATCGGGGAGGAGTTGAGCAGGTCGCGCATCACGCCGCCGTAGTTGCCGGGGGTCTTCTGGAGCCCGCCCTGCAGCGAATCCGGAAGCACGAACACCCCCGGACGCACCTGGTACCATGGGGACTTCGTGATGAAGCTGAACTGGTGCGGCGTCTCGGCGTAGCCCATCTCCAGGCTCAGCCGCACGCCGTTGGTCCAGCGCGCCGAGGTGGACTGGTCCGAGCGCAGGGCGTTGCTGCCGAACAGCGTGAACTGGTTGCGGCCGCTCTCCCGGGTGAGCAGGAAGTTCTCGAGGAATCCGCCCCTGGGAATGTCACGGTACTCCTGGTACTTGGCCTCCTGCGCGGTCTGGTCCCACCACTGCGAGCCATACGTGAGGAAGTCGCCTTCCGCGCGGGCCGGGGCGGCGCCGAAAAGGCACACAGCCGCCAGGCACGCGAGCAGCGTCCATCGCATCCAATGCATCCTTGTCATTGATCCAGCCTCCTACTTGACGAACGTCTTGCCAGACGGGTGATTCGATCCGTGAATCATCGAGTGACAGTTGAGGCAGGCCCGGTTGATCGGGCGGCTGCTCCTGCTCGTCAGCTCGGGCTGGTCGTAGAGAGTGCTGGGGTGCCGGTTGTAGATGTGACAGCGCTGACACAGGCGGGGCTGGCGCGCGTTCAGCATCCGCGGGTTGCTGCTCCCGTGGGGCTCGTGGCAGCTCATGCAGTTCTCCCGGACGGGAGCGTGCTCCCACAGGAACGGGCCGCGCTTGTCCGCGTGGCAGCTCAGGCACAGGTCGTTGCCCGAGGCGGCCTTGAGCATCCCCGGGGCCGGGGAGCCGTGGGGATTGTGGCAGTCCGCGCAGGTCATGCCGCCTTCCTTGACCGGCATGTGCGCCGAGCGCGCGATCTGGGCGCGCTTGTCGGTGTGGCACTTCAGGCACAGCGCGTTGGTGTTGTCCGCCGCCAGGAGCCGGGTGGTCTTCTCGTTCTTGGCGTGGTGGATGTCGTGGCAGTCCACGCAGGAAACGTTGTTGCGGGTGTGGACGCTGTGCTGGGCGTAGAACTGGTCGCCGCCCTTGTGGCAGGAGCCGCAGATCTCGAGCACCTTGTCCGCGGGGAACTTCTTGAAGTTCCGGACCGTCTTGAAGCCCGGATCGTCGGCGTTGCCGCCGGCGGCCACGTGCAGCGAGGCCGGCCCGTGGCAGGACTCACACCCCACCACCTTCGCGACCACCGCACCGTCCTTCTCGGCCCGGCCGTGGGCGCCTGCATCGAACTGCGCAACCTGCTTGTCGTGGCAATCCTTGCAGGCGGCGGAGCCGACGTACTTGGCCTCCGTCTGCCCCAAGGCCGGCCCCGCGCCCACCAACATGAGAAACGCGCTGCCGAGAACGACAAGCGCGGACGCGGAGCACCATGCCGGGAATCGAAACGCACGGTTCATGACAACTCCTTTTGCGACGAACCCGCTACGACAGCGCCCGCTCCTGGGCGCCGATCGGTGGGTACGGACGTACCCTCCGGTTATCGGGACAAGAGTGTACAAGATGCGGGAATTTTCAAGGGGTCAATTGGATACCTCGATGGGTATACTTTCGTATACCTGTTTGGTGAGAATGAATATCTAAGATTTGCAATGTGGCGCCGGGGAGGCCGACCCGCGGCCCTGAAGGTGAACCGGATGCACCGGCCCAGGTACGTGGACTGACGTCGAGGAAGTGGACAAGCGAGGCGGGGAGCCATTGGGCTCCCCGCCAGACACATTCTTCGAAGCACAACCTATTTCATGTGCCGGTCGAACCAGCCCACGATCCGCCGCAGCCGCTCGCCGCGGTTCTGCGGCCTTCCACCGCGGCTCAGGCCGTGGGACTCACCCTCGAAGCGCACCAGCTCCGTCTCCACCCCCAGCACCTTCAGGGCGGTGAACAACTGCTCCGCCTGTTCGATGGGGCAGCGGTGGTCCTGCTCCTCGTGCTCGATGAGCAGCGGGGTGCGACAGTTCTTGATGTACGTGAGCGGCGACTGCCGGCGCAGTCGCTCCACGCCCTTCCAGGGGCTGCCGCCGAACTCCGGGCCCATGACGAATCCGTAATCACTGGTGCCGTGCATGGATTCCAGGTTCACCACGCTCCGCTGCGTGACCGCGGCGCGAAACCGGTCGGTGTGGGTGACCAGCCAGTTGGTCATGTAGCCGCCGTAGGAGCCGCCGGTCACGCCCACCCGCTTGCGGTTCACGTAGGGGCGCGCGAACAGCCAGTCGGCCACCTTCGAGACGTCCTGGTAGTCCAGCCGGCCCCAGTCGGCGTGGGTGCAGCTCACGAACTTCAGTCCGTACCCGGCGCTGCCGCGCGGGTTGGAGTAGGCCACCACGTAACCCCGCGCCGCGAGCCACTGCAGCTCGTGGAAGAACGAGAATCCGTACTGGGCGGCCGGCCCGCCGTGGATTTCCAGGATCGCCGGGTACCGCCGCTTCTTGTTGAACCCCGGCGGCCTGAGCACCCAGCCCTCGATGGTGGCGCGGCCGGAGCGGACCTGGAACGGCTCGGGCCGGCTCACCTGCACCTTGCGCAGCAGCTCGCCGTTGACGTCGGTCAGGTTGCGCAGCGAACGCTTCACGGGGTCGTACACGAACACGTCGCCCGGGTTCACCGCGGTGCCCATGGAAAGCGCGATGGCTCCCGAGCGAGCGGTGCGCTGGAAGTACAGCAGGTTGACCTCGCCGCCCACTTCGCAGCGCAGGTCCCGGCGGTTCACCGAGCGGCTGTAGAGCCGGGTGGCCCCCTGCTCGCCCACGGCAAAGAAGAGGCGCGACCCGTCCGCGGACCACACCGGCGGCAGGGCCTCGAAGCCCGCCCCGGTGACGTCGCCCAGGCACACGTTGTAGCAGTGGTTGTCGATCTCGCGGGTCAGCTCGCGCGGGCGACCCCCCTTCGAGGACAGCAGCCACACGTGGTCCAGGTGCTTCCAGCCCATGCCCGGCTTCGCGGCGTTGCCGATGAAGGCGATCCACTTCCCGTCGGGTGACCAGCTGTGGCCGCGCGCGCCTCCCTGCGCCCGGGTGAGCTTGCGGACCGGGCCGCCCGCGGGGCGCACCACGTAGATGTCCGCGTTCTCCTGGTTCATGTCGGCGTTTTCGGAACGATTGGACACGAACGAGACCAGCCGGCCGTCGGGGCTGAAGCGGGGTTCCGCGTCGTCGTGCCGTCCCGAGCTGACCTGGCGGGCGCGGCCTCCCGCGACCGGCGCCACCCACACGTGGGTGTACTCGCCATTCCACCAGCCGGCGCCGTCCAGCTTGTGGAAGAGCCGGGTGACGTGCTTGAACTGCGGGCGCTTCTTCAGCTCATCGGCCTTCCCGTCCCGCTCCAGCTTCTCCTTCGCGGTGAGCGGCTGGTAGGTGAAGGCGAAGCGCCGGCCGTCGGGGGACCACGCGAAGTCATGGACGTCACCGTCGCGGTCGGTGATTCGCCGGGGGTCGCCGCCGGACATGGGAAGCACCCACAGGCAGGTGGGCTTGCCGCGGTCCGAGAGAAAGGCCATCGAGCGGCCGTCGGGCGACCAGCGCGGGCGGGTGTCGTTGTGGTTGCCCTGGGTGAGCGGGCGCACCACGCCGGTGTCCACCTCGGCCAGCATCAGCTGCGTGAAGTTGCGGTTCTCCGCGGCGTCGAAGCGCTTCAGTTCGAAGGCCACGCGCCTGCCGTCCGGCGAGAGACTCACCCGGCCGACGGCCTTCAGGCGGTACAGGTCCTCGAGCTGCATGGGGCGTTTCCTGGGCATGCGGTCTCCGTGTGGCCGGGCCCGGCGAAGCCGGGGATGGGCGCCTACTTCCTCTTCAGATCCTCGCGCAACTGCAGCGCCGCGCGGTCCGGGCGGCGCTCCAGGCGGAGGTAGCGTTCCACGTCCTCGAGCGCCTCCGCGACCCGGCCGGCGGCTGCCAGGCAGCGGCCCCGCTCCAGCAGCGCCTCCGGGGCGCGCGGATCCAACCGTACCGCCCGATCGGCGGTGGTGACGGCCGATTCCAGGCGGCCGGCCCGGCGCAGCACGTGCGCCATGGCGGTGTAGCCGCCCCAGGCGCGCGGATCCAGCACGATGGCCTGCTGCGCCTCGGCCTCCGCCTCGGCCAGGTCGCCGTAGTCCAGCCGGGCCGCGGACAGCGCCAGCCGGTACTCCGCGCGGCGGCCGTCCAGGGAGATGGCGCGCTCCGCCGCGCCGAGCGCCGCCTCGATGTTGCCGTTTCGCCGCTCGGCCAGCGACAGACGATACCACGCCCCGGCGTCCTTCGGATCCAGCGACGCCGCGCGCTGGAACACCACCGCGGCCTCGCCGTTCCGCGCCAGCGACAGGTACAGCAGGCCCAGGTTGTAGTGCGCGGCGGCCAGCGTGGGCTCCATCTCGGTGGCGTGGCGCAGCTCGTCCACCGCGGGCAGTTCATCCCCGCTGCGGGCCAGCCAGGTGCCGTAGGCGGCATGGAAGGCGGCGACCGACGGGTAGCGGTTCACTGCCTCCAGGTACACGTTGCCCTCGTCCCGCCACACGGCCAGGCGCGCCTGGCCCGCAACCAGGAACGAGAGCAGCAACACCGCCGCCGCCCCGCTGACCAGCCCGCGCCGCAGGTGGCCGGCGCCCGGCTCGAACCCGGCGCGCTCCACCACCAGGGCCAGCAGCATCACGAACGCCGCCGACGGCGCGTAGAGGTTGCGGGACAGGTCGAAGGCGCGGCCGAAGAACAGGCTGTCCAGGGGCATCCACAGCGCCGGAAGCGCGGCCAGTGCCACGAAGGCGCGACCCCGGCCTCGCAGCGTGAGCCAGGTGGCCGCCGCGTAGCCCAGGAGGAACGCGATCCCCACCAGCATTCGCGGTTCGGCCCAGCCACGCACCCACGGCACCAGGTTCTCCGCGCGGAAGCTCAGGACCGAGGGCTCGCTGCGCACGAACGGCCGCAGCATCAGCTGGAAGAGGTCGTAGAAGGCCACGCCGCCGGTGCGCAGCAGGTCCAGCGGCTGCCCCTCCCGGGCGGACATGAAACCCAGGCTGCCGAAGTGCTGCCGTACCACCAGCAGCACCACCCCGCCGATCGCCGCGTAGGGGATCATCCGCGCCAGCACCACGCGCCAGCTCCGGCCGGTGCGCAACTCGCGGGCCAGGAACAGCAGCCCCGCACCGGCGGCCGCGGGCCGCGCCAGCAGGGCCAGGGCGAAGCACAGCACCGCCAGCGGCTGGTAGCGCCAGCGCCCCGAGGCGTGGAGCAGGAACGCGCCCAGGATGAACGGCAGCGCCAGCACCTCCTCGCGCGCCGCCACGTGGCCCACGGCGTGGATGCCGAGCGGGTAGACGGCGAAGAACAGCGCCGCCAGCCACGCCGCCCCGCGCGTGAGCTGCATCGCGCGCGCGGAGAAGAACAGCAGCACGATGTTGAGAAGGTGGAGCAACACGGAGGTCAGGTGATAGTGCGCGGGCCCGCCCCCGCGCAGCTGGTCCAGCCGCAGGGAGAGCTGGGTGAGCGGGCGGTAGCGCTCGGGACCCTCGCCCAGCTCGCGATCGAAGCGCACCACGTCGCGGTACGGCTGACCCGTGGGGGCGGCGGCCAGGCCGATGCGGGCGGCGTCGTCCCATACGATGTCGGCGCTCACGGAGGGCAGGTACAACCACAGGGCCGCCGCGAAGAGCACCGCCCATCCCAGCCAGCGGAATGCGCGCTCGGCCGCCTCCGCCTGGTTGCGGTTGCGGGCTGCCAGCTGGCGGAGCCTGCTGATGTCGAACGGCGTGGAAAGCGGCGACATGGGCCCCCGGCGTACAGGGTCTTCCGCCCCGGCGGTGCATCCAAACGGTAAGGCAGGCACCCAACCCGGCCTTTCGACTGCCGCGCCGGATGCGCCCCGAGCGTGCCGGGGAGTATAGCCTCCCGGCCCCCCGCGCGGGGACCACCCCACGTTCGCGGGGGCGGTCACTTTCCAGTATCGTACGTTGCCCCAGAATCTTACGGCTTCGATGGCGGGCCGGGGATCCGCACTTGCCACCTCGCGGACACGGCCTCTACATTTGAGAGGAACCCGAAGTGCGTCCCGATTCTCCACGAAGGAGGTGCCTGATGAGAGCACGTGTCTGGATGTTGGCCGGCGCCCTGGCCCTGCTGGCCGTGGCCGGCTGCGGCAAGAAGGAAGATTCCACCACCGCCGGTTCCGCGGCCGATTCCGCCGCCGTGGCCGACAGCATGGCCGCGGCCAGGGACAGCGCGGTGAGCATGTCGGACCGGGAGCGCGAGTCCGAGAGGCTGAGTGGCGGCGCGATCCCGCCCCCGCCGGCGGCCTCCGGCGGCAGGAACCGGCCCCGGCCGCCCCGGGGCGACGGTTCGGGCGGCTCGGGGACCCCCGCGCCCCCGAAGGTGACCTACGCCGACATCCCGGCCGGAAACGCCGGTGAGATGGGCCTGACCGCGGCGCTCTCCAGCGAGACCAGCAAGGAAGGCGACACGTTCACCGCGGAACTGGCCGCGCCGGTCTCCCTGGACGGCAGGGTGGTCCTGCCCGCCGGCACCCGCGTCCTGGGCCACGTGGTCTACGCCGAGCCGGCGAAACGCGGCAAGACCAAGGCCAAGTTGATCCTGTCCTACGACAAGTTCGCCCTCTCCGGCGGCGAGGCCGTGGACATTGACGCCAAGCCCGACACATTCGAGGCCGGCGGCACCACCACGCGCGACGTGGCCACCGTGGGCGCCGGGGCCGTCATCGGCGGCATCCTGGGCAAGATCTCGGGCAACACCAAGAAGGGCGCGGCCATCGGCGCGGTCGTGGGCGGCGGTGCGGCGGTCGCGGCGCGCGGCAAGCCCGTGGAGCTGCCGGCCGGGCAGAAGGTGAACCTGGTGCTGCAGAGCGGTGTGAAGGTGCCGGTGTCGAAGGGCGGGGCATAGCCGAGGAGACACGGTGGAATCCAGGGCGGAGCGGCCTGCCGGGGAATCGGCGGGCCGCTCTTCCATTCTCAGGCGCGTCCCCGCTTCCACTTCGCCACGAACTCGTCCCATTCCCGGCTCTCCTTCGGGGTGAGGCCCGGGGGTTTCTGGAATTCGTCGTCCTCCTTCGTGGCCCCGCCGACCAGGCTGGCGGCGAACAGGTCGGCCAGGTTGGACTGGATGCCCTCGAGGGCGGCGAAGCGCACCACCTCCACGTCGGAGGTGACCACGGTGGTGGGGCGGCCCTCCGCGCGGGAGCTCTCGGCGAGGAACATCATCATTTCGCTCACGGTCTGGCCCGGAGCGGGGCAGCGCTGGGCCAGGCCGGCGGCGGCCACGTCCACGTCGTCGGCGCGGCAGGATTCGTCCACCACCAGGATGAAGTCCGCGCCCTGGTGCGCCATGGCCCAGCTGAGCAGGTTCACCAGCGTCAGCACGGCGCTGGCGCGGTCGGTCGCCCAGGCCTCGTTCAGCGAGGCCGAGCCGCGGATGACGGCCTCGCCATCCACCAGGATCAGGCGCGGGCCGGCACCTTCGTCCCCACCTTCGTCCCCGCCGGGCAGCTCGCCGCCGCCGGGCAGTTCGGCATCCTCGTCGAAAACGTCACCGGGAATCGGGGCGTCGTCGTCGAGGTCGTCCAGTTCGCGGTCGTCATCTTCTTCCCGCACGCGTGTCCTCCGGGGGCGCGACGCGGCGCCCCCCGCTGGGTGTCGCGGACGGCCGCGTGGGCGGCCCTCCGCACCTGCATGATCCGCCGGAGGCCGGGCGCCGTCGCGCGCCGCGGCCGTTCACGGGCCCGCCAGCTCCTTCGCCAGCGCGCCGGCGCCCAGGGTTGAGCCGGTGGCTTCCCGCAGCACTTCCGCCCAGGGTTTCGTGGCGGCGGGAGTATACACCTCCTGCTCCAGGTATTTCCCCAGGCACGAGCCTTCCGGCAGGCCGCACTTGAGTCGCGCGGCCGCGCGCAGTTGCGCCGCGGCGGCCTCGGCCGCCAGGTGGCGCGTGGCCGAGAGCGGCTGCACCAGGATGGGGGTTTCGGAGGCCCACAGCGTCGGCTCGGCCCCCTCCACCTCCAGGTACTTCTCGTTGTACGCGCGCCACAGGCTGTCGGCGTTGCACGCCGGGTCGCGGTACAACTCGCGCTCGAAACGCGAGAGCATCAGCAGGCTGCGCACCGAAAGCAGCCGCGCACCCAGCCAGCGGCGGCGGCAGGCCTGCGCGGAGGAGTCCGGCAGGTTCGCGGCTCCCGAGAGCCACTCGGGCTCGGCGGGAAAGCCCGCGAACAGGTTGCCCAGCGCTTCGCGCCACGTCTCGGGCAGGTCGCGCGTGGACGGCCGCGGGTCGGCCAGGTACTTCTCCTGCAGCCCCCGGCCGTTCTCATGGAACACCGAGATGATCCCGCCCAGGCCGTCGCGGGGGTTGGCGAGCAGCCGCACGTCCGCCGGGGGATCCACCGCCACACAGCGCGCGCTGTATGGATAGCGCGACTTGAAGTACACCCGGATGGGCAGCAGGTCGGGGTTGAAGCCCAGGCCCGCCATGAACGAGCCCAGGCGCAGGGCGGCCTGGTCGCCGCGGATGGTCGTGTCGGCGACCACGTCCAGCAGCCCCTGGCCGTAGGTCAGGTCCCACGGGTGGAGCTGGAACACGCCCATGCGGGACCGGATGCGCTCCACCAGCCGGTGATAGGGACCGCGGGTGAGGGCCTCCAGGCTGTCCTCGAACGCCTCGATGCGGCGCGGATCCAGGCCCTCGCACTCCAGCGCCAGCGGCACGTAGCCGTCGTAGCCGTAGCGCATGGCCACCAGGTTGCGGCGGCGGATCAGCTCGCGCAGGTCGGGGGCCAGCTTCTGAGACAGCGGCTCGCCGCTCTCGAATGCGTCGCGCCGGCGCACGCGATCCTCGTCGTGGCGCATGATCTCCCGGGCCTGCTCGCGGGTGACGAGCACCCCACCCACGGCCGCCTTGAACGTGGCGACGGTATCGGTGAGCGGATCGGCCACCTGGTGCAGGTAGGGCTCCTGGTCGAACACCGCGCGCAGCACGGGCGGCCACGCCCGGTTCAGGCGCAGGGCCAGCGCGGCGTCCTTCACCCGGCCGCGGCGGTGCCACACCACGTCCACGTAGTCGGGGTTGGAGAGGAATTCGCTCGCGGCCTGGCTCCAGCGCACCGGGTCGCAGGTGTCCGGGTCCATGGGCTCCACCTCGCAGCGGCGCTGGTTCAGGAGCAGCGAGCGCCACGCCGCGTCGAGCTGGTCCATGAACACGGCCAGCGCGGGCTCCCGGTCGAGTCCCCGGGTCGGAATGGGCGGCGGGAGGTCCGCGGGGGTGACGGGCGCGGCCGGCGCGGGACCGGCAGCCGGGAAGAGCGCCAGAAGCGCGGCGAGGATGGCCGCGGAAACACACGCGGAACGGGCGGGGGCCGGAGGGCGGGAATCGCAGGCGGGCCGCCGCCTGGCAGCCGGAACGGGACGCGTCACCATGGGGTCAATGTACGCGAGGGACCGCCAAAGTGGATAGGGGCGACCGTGGGAGGAGAATGCCCGCAGGGATCGCGGCGGGGATCGATCCGGCGCAGCCGGACGACCCCGGCGCGATCCCCCGCGAGACTGCCCGACCGTGCGCGGCGCGACCGGCCGGGCCTAGTTCCCCCCGGTCCGGGTGAAGAAGATTGCCCCCTGGTCTCCCACCGCCCAGGCGTAGTTGGAATTGACCGCGCACACGCCGTTCAACGGCAGCCCCCAGTTCACGAACTGGGACAGCCACGAGAGTCCGCCGTCACTGGTACGGGCCACTTCGGAATGGGCGGAGCTCGTCCCCACCATCCAGCCCACGTTGAAGGAGGCCATGTCGAGGCCGTTCACCTGCACCCCGGCGGGAAGCGACTGGCTCGGCTGCCAGGTGTCGCCACCATCGAAGGTGCGCAGGATGCCGCCGATGCCCGGCACGCCGCCGGCCAGCACCGAGAGACCGTTGCCGGGCAGCATCGCCACACCCTGCAACATCTGCGTGGTGCCGGTGGACGGGGACCGGATCCAGCTCACGCCGCCGTTGACGGACGTGGCCACCGTGCCCAGCAGCCCGCACGCCACCACGCGGAAGCTGTAAGGCTTCGACACGCTGATGGCGCGCAACTCCTGGATGCCGGTGGCATCTCCGTTCACCCAGATCCCGCCGCCGTTCTGCGTGTACCGGATCGCGGCGCCCGCGGCGCCGGAGCGGCGCCCGCAGGCCCAGCCGTTGGTGGTGTCGGAGAAAGCCACGCCGTAGAGGCTGCTGCCGGCGAGGCCGGTGTCCTGGAGCCTCCAGGTCCTGCCCGCGTCGGAAGTGGCCTGGATGCTGCCGTCGGCCCCCACCACCCAGCAGTGGCTGCTGTCGGGGGAGCTGACCCCCGTGAACAACGCACCCTGGCGCGCTGCGTTTTGCGTCTGCGGAGACCAGGTGCGGCCGCCATCGGTGGTATGAAGGATGGTGAACCAGCCCACCGCCCAGCCGTTGGAGGTGTCGGAGAAGGAGACGGCCAGCAAGTCATTGGCCGTGACGCTGTTCTGGCGGATCCAGCCGACGTTGCCGTCGTTTCCCCCGTCCCCGGGGCCGTTGATGCCCTTGCCGCAGCCGGCAAGGACGAGCGCGGCCGCAAGTGCAAGAGTTATGAAGCTCTTCGACCGGATCACGATTCCTCCTGGGACGCACGAATGCCGCGCGGAAGCGGGGGTGCCCGCCATGCACAACCCCGGGTAGTGCAAGCCCGGGGCCACGTGGTCTCCGCCGCGCACTCTCGCGCGAATCCCACGCCACACCGCTCATTATCGTCATCAATGTAGCACAACGTGAGGCGTGCGGCGGGTGGGCCCGGGGCGGCGCGGAAGGGTCCCAAGGGGGGCAGGAGATCCCGTTCCCGGAGGGCCAGGGCCCTCGCGTCCGGAGCGCGACGGTGGGATGCGCCGCGGCCGGCCCATCGGGAGCGCTCCCGGGGCCGAATCGCCGAATCCAGGGTGGATTGTGGACCGCGCCGCTTGACCCTGTGACCTGCGCGGCGCATGATGGAAGTCACGGACGTTCGCGGCGGATTGCGTGCCCACGACAGCGCCGCACTGAGAGGTCTCCCATGGTCCAGTTCCTTCCCAACGGAATCGTGCGCTTCAACTTCCTGCATGCCACCGATCAGCAGGTGTGTCTCGTGGGCGACTTCAACGATTGGGACGAGGAGTCCCACCCGATGCTGCGCACTCCCGACTCCACGCACACCCTGGAGCTCAGGCTCACCCCCGGGGAGTACGAGTACAAGTTCAAGGTCGGGGCCGCATGGTACAACGACGACTATGCTCACAAGTACGTCCCCAACCTGTGGGGCAGCGAGAACTCGGTCGTCGTGGTGCCGGAGTCGTCGAAGGGGGTTTCCCACGGGCGCGCCCAGGCGACCGCCGGGCCCTGAGACCATCCGGGAGGAGCGTCGGGATCGAAGCGCGGGAGGGCGGCCGAAGGGCCGCCCTCGGTGTTGGGGCGGACTGGAGGCCCGGGTTTCCGGGCTGGCCTCCCGGGACTACTTCCGGGGGCGCCCCAGCGGGGTGTACATCTTCGTCGGCAGCAGCCTCTCGAGGTCCCGTCGCACCTTCGCGGCGTCCCCCACCACGGTCACCACCATGCGGTCCGGATCAATCACCCGCTTCGCCGCGCGGACCACGTCGGCGGAGGTGACGGCGTGGATGCAGTCGCGGTAGGTGTCCATGTAGTCGTCGGGCAGGTCGTACATCACCGATTCGGCGACGCGGTCGGCCACGCTGCCGTTGGACTGCAGCTCCACCGCCAGGCCGCCCGCCAGGAAGCCCTTGGCGTCACTCATCTCCTGCCGGCTCGGCGCGTCGTCGCGAATGCGGCGCATCTCGCGCAGGAACTCCCGCACCGCCTTCGCGGTGACCGGCGTGTGCACCCCGGCGCCCGCCACGAACGGGCCACGCCCGCGGCGCATGCTGAAGTAGGAGCTGACCCCGTAGGTGTAACCATGCTTCTCGCGCAGGTTGAAGTACAACCGGGAGCCGAAGGCCTCGCCCAGGACCGCGTTGAGCACCAGCAGCGGGAAGTACTCGGGGTGGGTGCGGGCCACTCCGGGCTGCGACACGCGGATCTCGGACTGCGCCGCGCCGGGCTGGTCCACCAGCCGCACCGCCGTGGGCCCGGGACGGCGCGGGGCGGGCACGTCCACGCGCCTCGGCCGCCCGTCCTGCCACTCCCCGAACGCGCGTTCCACCAGCTTCACGCCGCGCTCCGGGGTGACGTCGCCCACGAGCACCACGAACGCGTTGCCGGCGCGGAAGTGGCGCGCGTGGAACGCGCGCAGCTGCGGCGCGCCCAGGGCGCCCACCGAGTCCTCGTCGCCGGCCAGCTGCGCCCCGTAGCGGTGCCGTCCGTACACGAACCGCGCGCTGCGCTCGGCGGCCACGCTGCGCGGATTGTCCCGGTCGCTCAGGATCTCCGCCTGCCGCTGGTTCAGCTCCCGCTGCACCTCCACCGGGTCGAAGCGCGGGCGGAACGTGACGTCGGCCATCAGGTTGAGGGCCGGCCCCAGGTGGGCGGAGAGCGCCGCGAGGCGGATGGAACTCAACTCCCAGCCGGCGCTGGCATCCAGGCTGGCGCCGAGCTGTTCGACGGTCTCGGCCACTTTCGCGGCGCCGCGCCGGCCCGCCCCCTCGGTGAGCAGCCGCGAGGTCATCACCGCGAGGCCCTCCCTCCCGATGGGATCGGCGCTGCCGCCCGCGCCCACGCCCACCAGCACCGAGACCAGCGGCAGGTGGCGCCGGGTGGAGACGAACACCTCCAGGCCGTTCGCCAGCTTGGCGACGGCGGGACGCGGGAACTGGTACGGCTTGGGCGGCAGCGGCTCCGGCGGCCGCGTGCGGCTCACGTGCGACCCGGGCTGCACGCTCACGCTGCGCCTCCTTCCTGCGGGACGAAGGTCACCACGGTGCGATTCTCCGGGCGCAGGTAGCGGTGCGCCGCCTCCTGCACCTCGCGCGCGGTCACGGCGAGGTAGCGGTCCACCTCGGTCAGCAGCCGGCGCGGGTCGCCGAAGTGGATGGCGCACTCCGAGAGCTGGTCGGCGCGGCCGTTCACTGTCTGCAGCGCGTAGTAGTGGTGCGTGGCGATCTGGTTGCGGATGCGTTCCATCTCGCGCTCCGGCGGCGCCGAATTCTTGAGCCCCTCGATCTCGCGGAGCAGGGCGTCCTCCAGCACCTCCGGCGTGCCGCCCGGCTTGCCCGACGCCTCCAGGAAGATCACCGAGGTCAGCTCCATCGGGTACAGGAAGGACGTGGCCTGCTGGGCGATCTGCTTCTCGTAGACCATCCGCTTGTACAGTCGCGACGACTTGCCCGCCGAGAGCACGTCCGTGAGCACCATGGCCGCGTGGAAGTCCGGCTCGGTGATGGCCGGCGCATGAAAGCCCAGGAACACCCGCGCCAGCTGCACCTTGTCGCGCAGCGTGCGCCGCTGCTCGCCGTGCTGTCCCTGGAACGTGGCCGTGACCGGCGGCTTGCCGGGGCCGCGCGGGATGGAGCCGAAGTAGTGGTCCACGAGCCGCAGCGCCTCGCGCGGCTCGAAGTCGCCCACCACGGAGAGCACCGCGTTGTCGGGCGTGTAGTACGTGGTGAAGAAGCGCTCGATATCCTTCAGCGAGGCGGAGTCCAGGTCCTCCATGGAGCCGATCACCGGATGGCGGTACGGATACCCCTCGGGGTAGGCCAGCTCCAGGAAGTTCTCCAGCCAGAGTCCGTACGGCTGGTTTTCGTAGCGCCAGCGCCGCTCGTTCTTCACCACCGAACGCTGGTTGTCGAGCTTCTCCTGGTTCATCGCCGGCACCAGCCAGCCCATGCGATCGCTCTCCAGCCACAGGGCCAGCGGCAGGTGCTCGGACGGCACGGTCTCGTAGTAGTTCGTGGTGTCGGTTCCGGTGGAGCCGTTCACGTCGCCGCCCAGCCGCTGGATCGTGGGGATGAACGACTTGTCGGGGACGTGCTGGCTGCCCTCGAACAACATGTGCTCGAAGAGGTGCGCGAAGCCGGTCTTGCCGGCCGGCTCGTTCTTGGACCCGACGTGATACCACAGGTTGGTGGCCACGATGGGCGCCCCGTGGTCCTCGCTCAGGACCACGGTCAGCCCGTTGTCCAGGCGCTGCGTGGCGATGGGAAACTGAAGCCCGGCGGGGCGGGTCATGGATTCTCCGGGGGGTTGGGTGGGCGGCTCCGAGACTGGCCCGAGCCTACCATGCGGGGATGGGCCGGGCAAACGCGGCGGCGGCTTTGCGCCGCGCGCGGGGCGACGTTCCCCGCCTGCGGGCACAGGGTTCCACGCGGCCGGCAAGCAAGCGGGGCGGCGCCTTGCGGCGCCGCCCCTGGTGCGAGGCGCGGTTGCAACCGGGAGAGTTCGCGTCCCGGGACGCTCTCGCGCCGGCGCCAGCCCGGCGCGCGTCCGGACCGCTAGGCCGCCCGGCGGGAGTAGGTCTTGGTGTAGTTGCGGGAGTAGTTCCTGGTGAAGCCGCGGTGGGGCTTGGTGCTGGCTTTGTAGGTCTTCTTCACCGAGGTCTTCTTGCCGTAGGCCTTGGCCGCGGTCTTCGTGATCTTCGTAATCTTGCCGAAGGTCGGAGTGTTGTTCTTGTAGGCCTTCTGGAACGAAGTGAACTCGACCAGGAAGTGCTTGGTCTTGCTGCCGGTGTTCTTGAACCAGCCGCAGAACACGTCGTTCTTCACGGCGAACTTCTTGACCTGGTTCGGGGTCTTGATGCCCTTGAACTTCTTCGAGGCGACGAACGAGGGGGTCACGAACTTCCACGTGTTCTTGTTCTGCATCGCGAGGGCTCCTCTTCATTTCCGGAAGGGCCACGGCCAACCGAGGCATCCAGGGCGCGTGGCCCTTGGCGCGGCGCGGTCCGGGTAATGCGGGGGATATCGGAGCTTGGGGCACGGTTCTTTAGGGGTATTGGGCGGGACGGGGCCGGATTGGGGGGACGGGGCTGTCCGGCCGATGGGAGTGGCAGGCACGGTGGGCCGCCCTACAGGCCGGCCGCCACCTCTTCCAGGCTCCCGATCGAGGGTCGCGCGTCGGGCCTCCCCCCCCGCTTCAGCCACAGCGCGCGCATTCCGACGGCGGTCGGCCCCTCCACGTCGTGCTCCCAGTCGTCGCCCACCATCAGCGATTCCTCCGGGGTCACGCCGAGGGTGCGCATGGCGGTGGCGTAGATGTTGGGGTGGGGCTTCTCCCAGCCGACCTCGCTGGAGATGAACAGGTCGTCGAAGCACCCGGTGAGGCCGTGGTCTTCGAGCACCGGACGCAGGCGCGAATCGAAGTTGGAGAGCACCGCCAGCTTCAGGCCCCGGGCCCGCAGCGCCTCCACTGCGGGGCGCACGTCGGGGAACAGGCGCCAGGCGTCGCCGCGCGCGAAGTGGGAGAAGATCTCGTCGAAGGTGTCCCCGTCCACGCGGCGCGGCTCGCCGGCCTCGTGGAAGGCGCGGTCCAGCACCTCGCGCCACCACGCCCGCTCCATTTCCTCGCTGGTCCCGGAGATCGCGCTGGCGCGGTTCTTCTCGGCGCGCATGGTCCACCACAGCGGGGCCAGCGCGTCGCGCAGGGAGGCGGCCGTGACGGCGTAGCCGCGGCGCGCGCCGATCTCTGCGTACACCTCGGCGCTGGGAGGGTGCGGATCAATCAGGGTGTGGGCCGCGTCCAGGAACACCGCACGGATCATGTCGTCTCCGGGTTGGGGCGGCCGTGCCGCCGGTCGCTCTTCGGGGCGGCCGTGCCGCCTCCAGGGAAGTCGTCGTCTCCGGGGACGCTTCGGCCCCGTGCTATTGCCTGCCCCGCTCCGCCGCGCGCAGGTCCCTGCGCAGCGCCGCGATCAGCGCCGGGGCGGTGCCGCAGCAGCCGCCGATCATCCGCGCCCCCTCCCGCACCCACGCGCGCGCCGCGGTGCGGAAGCGCTGCGTATCGGCGGGATCGCCGCCGGGCCGCCACGTACTGGCGTCCGCCGCGCGCCCCAGGTTGGCGTACACCGCGGCGGGACCGTCCCAGTGGCGGCGCACCTGCCGCAGCGCGCCGGTGCTCAGCCCGGGCGCGTTGCAGTTCACGCCGACGTAGAGCGGGCCCAGTTCCGCCACCCGCGCCACCGCGTCGCCCAGGTCGTGCCCGCCCAGCAGGTGCTCGGGATCGCGCAGCACGAAGCTCACGCCCGCCGCCAGCCCCGCTTCCCGCGCGCAACGCAGCGCCGCCACGGCCTCGCGCGCGGTGCCCATGGTTTCGAGGGCGGCGAAGTCCACGCCGGCGAACCTCAGATTCGCGGCGTGGCGAGCGTGCTCCGCCTCCATCTCCATCTCGGAGGGAGCGAGTTCCGGGTGGAAGCAGTCTTCCAGCGGGGCCACCGAGCCGGCCACCCACACCGGGTGCGCGGCGTTGCCGGCGGCCTCGCGCGCGAGGTCCACGGCAAGCTGGGTGAGCAGGCGGTCGCGCCCGGCGATCCCCGCGCGCTCCAGTGCGCGCGCGTGGGTGCGGAAGGTGCATGCGGTGAGCACTTCCGCTCCGGCCAGCGCGTACTCGGTGTGGATTTCGGCCAGCGTGGTGGGCGCGGCATCAATGGCCCGCGCCGACCACGCCGGCGGCGCGCAGTCCACGCCGCGCCGCTCCAGTTCGGTGCCCAGCGCGCCGTCCAGCAGCACCGGCGCGCCGGATTCCAGGCGGGCGCGGAAGTCTCCCCGGTGGAAGGTCACCGCGGTTGTCCCGCGAGCCCCCGCGGGCTATCCTTGGGGCATGCCCTCGGACCCCGCCGCGGAGCCCCTCCAGCCGGTACCCAACTGTCCGCCGAAAGGACCTGCATGCGTCGTCTTCTCCTGATATCCGCCGTCCTGGCTCTCGCCGCCCTCGCCTGGGGCTGCGGCGACAGCACGGTGGTCACGCCCACGCCGAAGCCTCCGCAGCTCACCCCTGCGACCATCGGCGTGATCGAGGACACCACCGTCGCGAGGGCCCAGCGCGTCGTGGACCTGGTGTTCACGTGGCAGACCGACCAGGCGTCCACCGACGTCCTGTACTATGGTCCGCACCCCGACTCGCTGCGCGACAGCCTGGTCGCCGAGAACGGGGACTTTCCGCGCGGTGACGGGACCACGCAGCATGTCCACCAGGCCCCCGCGAGCGGCAGGCCGGCGCTGCGCCGTCCGGTGGACACGGTGCTGTTCTACCGGGTGCGCATGAAATCGCTGGATTCCCGTGCGCCGCTCGGGGTTTCGGATCCGCCGGCGCGCTACCACACGTTCAACCCGGACCTGGCGGCGGGGCGCAGGTCGCAGGATTGAGTTGCGCGGGCCGGCGCAGGGCGGCGTCCATTCCTGGCGACAGCCGGTCCCACCACGGGAGTCCCAAACACCACGGGCCCGGCGACGCCGGGCCCGCTGACTTCCGATCCGCCGCCGCCGCCGGGGTTCGCGCCGCCCGGGGCGATCCGGCCTACTTGAACCGGTAGCCCAACGAGAACGCCCGCGTCACGCCCAGGGCCTCGGTGGCATCGAAGGCGCCGGCCACGTCCACCCGCAGGCGGCCGCGGGCGAAGCCGGCCCCCAGCGTCGGGACGGCGCGCGGCTCCGAGCCCAGGTGCATCCGCATCCCGCCGCGGGCCTTCAACTGGTGATCCAGGAAATCCGCCTCCGCCCCGGTCCACAGCACCGCCGCGTGGGAGGACGACGCCTCCATTCCCGTTTCGCAGCGCAGGCCGCCGAGATTGAGCCCCAGGCCCACCGCGAACACGTTGGCCAGCGCCTCGCTCACTCCCAGGTCCTTCCACTTCACGGTGCTCATCAGGTTGCGCGCGCCAAGGCCCAGGTCCAGTGTGCGCGTGAGCCGCACGGCCACGCCCGCGTCCACGGCGTAGCCGGACACCGACGCGCCCGCGGCGGCGGTGCTGTTGCCCAGCAGTCGCAGCGTGCCGCCGACCGAGATGTAGGGCGCGATCGCGTACGCGTAGCCCGCGCCCACCTGCGTCTCGGACCAGCGCGCGCCCTCCGACAGGTCGAACCCGCCCCCCATCAGGAACGCTCCCGCCGCGCTGCGGCGAACGTGCACGCCCGGCGACAGGTGGGGCAGCTCGCGCCCGATGAGCAGGGCCCCCGCCACGGCGGTGTGCGAGGCCCCGAACCCGGACGCCGGCGTGGAGTAGCCCGCGGTCACGCCCGGCGCTTCCATGAACACCAGCAGCGAGGGGTTCCAGCGCAGCGCGGTTTCGTCGCGCGGCAGAGTGACCAGCGTGCCGCCCATGGCAAAGGCGCGCGCGTCGAGCGCATCCATCTGAAACACGGTGGTCCGGTCCTGGGCCGGCGCCGGCGCGGCGGGGAGCGACAGGGATGCGGCGAGCAGGGCCGCGGCGAGCAGGCGGCGCGTCATGGCATCACCACCACCGCCAGCCGGCGGGTCTCGAAGGAGCCGTCGCGGTAGCCCAGGCGTGCCACGCACAGGTACGGTCCACGGCCCACCATCACCTGGCTCTCGTTGAAGAGGTCCCAGGACAACTCGTAGCTCAGGCCCAGCAGGTCGGAGGAGCGATCGGTGAACAGGCGGCGCACGAAGCTCCCATCGGGCCGGTAGATGCGGACCTCCAGGCTCTGCCCCGAGCGCGCGAGCTGGGCCAGGAACGCGTCGCCCGCCCGAAACACTTCGGGAGCAGTGATGCCGGCGGCGATCGAGAACTCCACCGAGCCGGAAAGCACCGCCGAGCGGTTGCCGGCCTTGTCTCCGCCCCGGATCGTGTACGAGTTGATACCCGGCTCCAGCCGCAGGGAATCCTTGAACACCCCGCCGGTGACCAGCTTCTGGAACTTCAGCGTGCCCCCGGTGGACGGCTGCAGCGTGGTGTAGAGCGTGTCGGTGGCGGGACACGTGCCCGAGATCACCAGCAGCGACCGGGCCACTCGTCCGGGCACGGGCGAGGTGAGCGTGAGCACCGGGGACGAGACGTCAATGCTGAGCGTGCGCGAGCCCGTGGTCACGTAGCCGACGCGGCTGATGGCCGCGTAGTCGAAGGTGAGCAGCCCCTCCTTGTGCAGCGGGTCGGAGGTGTCGGGGAAGGCCACCGCCCAGGCGCCGGCCGGGCCCAGCGCCGCGTACTTCCACGGCCCGCTACCGAAGCGCACCCGCAGCGAGTCCACGCCGTGACGGTCCACCGCCGTGCAGCGGATGCTGTCCGGGTACGCCGTAAGGTAGGTGTAGAAGATCTCCCCGGAGATCCTCGTCGGGGCGGGCAGGTTGGAGAACAGCAGGGCCGGCCCGCTCAACGCGTAGTCGAGGGACCAGAAGCCGCCGCCGCCGCGGTTTCCGGCGGCGTCGAACGTCTCGAGGTGCACCGTGTGCACGCCGTCGCGATTCATGCTGGCGTCCGGCGTCCACGCGGCGGTGAAGGTGACGGTGTCGCCCGAGACGCTGCGCGCCACGGCCAGCGTGTCGTCGAAATCCTGCGCCAGGCCCGGGATGCGTTCGATCCACGCCAGCGCCCGGTCGCCGCCGGCGCGCGAGGTGTCGAAGCTGGAGACGTCGAAGCGCACCACGGCCCGCTGCGGCGGGACGCTGCCCGGGGCCAGCGGCGCGTACGGGTTGGGCTGGATGCTCACGTTGGTGACGCCCGGCGCCGTGAGGTCCACCGTGGCCGCCACCGACACCGGCTCGCTCCACGACCCGCCTCGGCGGGCCTGCACCAGCAGGACGTAGTCGCCCTCCGGGACCACGCTGCCCAGGTCGCTGCGGCCGTCCCAGGGGATGCTCACGTCCCCGGGTCCGACAGGGCCGTTCAGGACGAGGGTTCGCGCGTTCTGGGGCAGGTGCAGCGATCCGCCGATGGAGACCGCCACGACGTCGGCGGTGTCGTCCACCGAGAAGAGCGCGTAGCAGGTGTCGCGCAGCCCGTCACCGTTGGGCGAGAAGCGCGACGGTTCCGCCCGCAGGCCGCGGACCTGGATGGCGGAGGCCGCGCCGGAAGACAGGGCGAGACAGAGCGCCAGGGCGAGGAGGAAGGCGGCGAAGGCGGCCGTCCCCGGGGTTCGGGTGGACATCCATGGGAAGCTAACAACGGCGGCGGGAGAAGTCAAAGGGGACGGCCGGGCTGGGTGGCCGGACGCGTGCCTCGTGGCGGGCCACCGCCCGCCACAGTACCCCCGCAACCGGCGCTTGCACCCGCCATCCCCCGGGGCTACCATTCGCTCGTGACCAGCCACCCGGTCTTCCCACCGCACCCCTCCGCGATTCCCAAACCGACCCGGCCCGCCATGGCTGTGTTTCGTGCAATCCTGGCGGCGACCGCGCTGGCCTGCAGCTGCATGGCCGGCTGGGCGGTCGCGCAGGGCGGTTCGGCAGCGGCACAGGGGAGGTCCGCACCCGGCACGGCCGGGGCGAGCCCGACGGCCGTTGCGACCGAGCCGCCCCTGAACGACATCGCCGTCTTCGACTCGGCCGTCGCCACCATCCGCGCCAGTTTCTTCGACCCGGAATTCAATCACGCACCGCTGGACTCCACGTCCGCGTGGCGGCGCTCGCAACTGGTGGCCGCCGGGGCCTCCGCCGACGTGCAGCGCCAGGTGCGCGACCTTCTCGCCGAGCTGCGCTATTCCGGCTGCCGGTTCTACCGCGAGGGGCGTGCGCCCGACTTCACTCCCGCCTTCCGCGTGCGCCAGACCGTGGACGGCGTGGTGGTGGTGGCGGTGCAGCCGGGCTCGGACTGCGAGAAGGCCGGCCTGTTCAAGGGCGACTACCTGGTGACCCACGAGAGCGACCTGCCCGGCGCGCGCGGCTCCATGCTCACGCTTCGCGTGCGCACCGGCGACGGCGTGGAGTGGAGCCAGCCGGTGCGCCGCGACGGCTTCTCCTCCACCGAGTCCGACCTGGGCTGGACCGTGTACGCGAAGCGCGTGGGCTACCTGCGCGTGAGCCGCCTGCACGACCCCACCGTGGTGGACACGGCCATGCAGCACGTGTCGAAGTTCCCGGACCTGATCCTGGACGTGCGCGGCTGCGCCGACGCCGACGTGTCGGTGCTGGCCCTGCTGTCGCAGTTCGCGGAGAAGTCCTCCAACGCCGGTTTCGTGGCCAACCGCCGCGGCCTCGAGACGCTGGGCCGGGCGATGATCGTCAAGTACCCGCGCGGCACCGCCGAGAGCACCGGCTCGCCGTGGCTGTTCCATCCCACGCTGAGCGAGCGCGGACTGCTGGTGCTGCGCGTGCAGCCCGTGGAGAAGCCGTACTCCGGAGAGGTGGTGGTGCTGGCCGACGAGGGCACCGCGGGCTTCGCGGAGCTGATTCCGCGGTGGTTCCGCGAGCAGAAGCGCGGCCGGGTGATCGGGCGCATCACCGCCGGGCGCGGAGGGCTGTCCGCGGCGCTGCGTGCGGCGCAGGGCTGGTTCCTGGAGCTGCCCACCGCGGCGCTGTTCGCGGCCGACGGCCTGCCGCTGGAAGGCCGCGGGGCGGTGCCCACGAACTTCGTGAAGTGGCGGCAGATCGACGTGCGCGCCGGGGCCGATCCGGACATCGAGCGCGCGCTGCAGCTGCTGGGGGCGGACCAGGCGGAACCGTAGGGCGGACGGGCGTGGATGCTCCCCACACGGCTCGATCGCCTGCGCCCGGGAAGAGGATCGTGCCGTGGCGTGTAGCGGGGCGGCCGGCGTGAACCGCCGACCGCCCCGCGTTGTTCCCGCTCCTGCCGCCGGGAGTTCTACTTCATCAGTACGATTCTCCGGTTCAGCAGCCTTCCCTCGGCCTCCATTCGAACGAGGTACACCCCGGACGCCAGCGGCTGGCCCAGGTCGCCGCGGCCATCCCAGTGGGTCGTGTGTGCCCCGGGTTCCCGGTCCTCGGATACCAGCTGCCTCACCCGCGCCCCCGATACCGAGTAGACCGCCAGCTCCACCCTTCCCGAGCGCGTAAGTCCGAACGACAGGTCCACCTCTCCGCGGCTCGGGTTGGGCCGCGGCGCCTCCAGCGCCAGCGCCACGGGCACCCTCTCCACGTCCGTCGGGACCGTCACCAGGAACAGGCTCGACGTCGTTCCCGTGCCCGCCGAGTTGCTCACCGCCACCGCGACCGCCCCCAGGGGAGCGTTCGTGGGCACCACCGCCCTCAGCTGAAGCGGCCCCAGCACCGTGAAGCTCGACGCCGCCTTCCCCCCGAACCACACCTGGGTGATCGGACGCGGCGGGTTGAGGAAGCCTCCCCCGTTCACTGTCACCTGCGTGCCCGGAGGACCCGACGCCGGTGTGAAGCTGGCCAGGAACGGGGCCTCGAGCGGGACCGTCACCGTGAAGCTGCCCGAACTGAGGGCCGTGCCCGCGGGCGTGACCACCGTGATCGACGCCGTGCGCGCCCCCGGAGGCACCGTCGCCGTGATCTGCGTGGCCGAGTTCACGGTGAAGCTGGCGTAGGCTCCCTCGCCGAACTTCACCACCGTCGCCCCCGTGAAGTTCACCCCGTTGATCGTCACCGAGGCGCCCACCACCCCCGAGAGCGGAAGGAAGGATGTGATCGCCGGCCCGGCCGTCACCGTGAAGCTCGATGCGCTCGTGGCCGTGCCCCCCGGCGTGGTCACCGCGATCGTCCCGCTCGTGGCTCCCACCGGCACCCTCGCCGTCATCTGGATGTTGGAGGTCACGCTGTAGATCGTCGCCGGTGTGCCGTTGAACGTCACCCCGGTGGCGCCCGTGAAGTTCGTCCCGGTCAGCGTCACCGTCGTGTTGACCGGGCCCGACGAGGGGCTGAACGATGTCAGCGTGGGCGGCAGGTGGAAGTTCGTGGCGCTGAACGCCATCCCCGCCGGGTTGTTCACGGAGAGCACGCCGGTCGTCGCCCCCGCGGGGACCGTCGCCGTGATCTGGATGGCGCTGTTCACCGTGAAGCTGGCCGGGATGGTGTTCCAGAAGACCACCGTGTTCACCCCGGTGAAGTTCGTCCCGGTGATCACCACGCTGGCGCCCACCGTGCCGTGGTCGGGCGTGAAGGAGCTGATCGTGGGCGGGGAGCCCACGAAGAAGCTCGGGCTGCTCGTGCCCGTGCCCGCGGGGTTGGTGGCGCTGACGGGACCGGTCGTGGCTCCCGCGGGCACCGTCGCCGTGATCTGCGTGGCGCTGTTCACCGTGAAGCTCGCGGACGTCCCGTTGAACGCCACCGCCGTCACCCCGGTGAAGCCCGTGCCGGTGATCGTCACGCTGGTCCCGGCCAGGCCGGAGGGGGGCGAAAACGTGGAGATGGTCGGGGCGCTGCCCACGAAGTAGCTCGAACCGCTGCTGCCGGTCCCGGCGGGGTTGGTCACCGCGATCGGACCCGTCGTGGCTCCCACCGGAACCGTGGCCGTGATCACCGTCGAGGAATCCACGGTGAATGTGGCGCTGGTGCCGTTGAAGGTCACCGAGGTCGAACCGGTGAAGTTGGAGCCGCGTACCTTCACACTGGTCCCCACCGGGCCGCCGGCGGGAACGAAGAGGGACACGACGGGCGCGGTGCCCACGAAGAAGCTGGAAGCGCTGGCGCCGGTGCCGGCGGGGTTCGTGACGGAGATCGGTCCGGTCGTGGCTCCGCCCGGGACCGTGGTCGAGATCGACACGTCCGAGTTCACGGTGAACGAGGCAGCGGTGCCGTTGAACGCCACCGAACTCGCCCCGGTGAAGTTGGTGCCTGCCAGCGTGACCGATGTTCCCACCGTGCCGGAAGTCGGCGAGAAGCTCGATACCGTGGGCCCATTGCCCACGAAGAAGCTGCTGGCGCTGGATCCCGTTCCCGCCGGGTTGGTCACGCTGATCGGGCCGGTCGTGGCTCCACCAGGCACTGTGGCAGTGATCTGCGTGGACGTGTTCACTGAGAACGAGGCGGACGTCCCATTGAACGACAGCGCTGTGGCTCCGGTGAAGTTGGCTCCGGTCACCGTGACCGAGGCTCTCGGGAGGCCAAACGTCGGCGCGAAGCTGCTCACCACGGGTGCGCTCCCGATGAAGAAACCGCCCGCACTGGTGCCGGTGCCGGCCGGGTTGGTCACGCTGATCGGACCGGTCGTGGCCCCGCCGGGAACGGTCGCCGTGATCTGGGTCACATTGTCCACCGTGAACGACGCCGAACTGCCGTTGAAGGCTACCGCGGTGGAACTGGTGAAGTTGGTGCCGGTCACCGTGACCGACGTGCCTGCGGTGCCCGAAGTCGGTGAGAAGCTCGCCACCGTGGGAGCACTCCCCACGAAGAAGCTGTCGGCGCTCGTGCCCGTGCCGACCGGGTTCACGACCCGGATCGGCCCTGTCGTCGCACCCGCGGGCACCGTCGCCGTGATCTGCGTGGCGTTGTTCACCGTGAACGAGGTCGCCGCCACGAGGTAGAACCGCACCTCGGTCGCGCCGACGAAGTTCGTGCCGCCGATGGTCACCGACGTCCCGACCGGTCCCCCGCCCGGCGAGAAGCTGCTCACAGTGGGCGCACTGCCCACGAAGAAGCTGCCCGAGCTGGTGGCCGTTCCCCCGGGCGTGGTGACCGCGATCTGGCCCGTCGTGGCCCCCGCGGGCACCGTGGCGGTGATCACCGTCGAGGAGTCCATCGTGAACGCGGCCGCCGTGCCGTTGAACGTCACCGAGGAGGCCCCGTCGAGGATGGTGCCGCGCACCTTCACGCTCGTGCCCACCGGGCCGGCGGCCGGGACGAACAGCGCGATCGTCGGTGGCACGAGCACCGTGAAGCTCGTGGAGCTCGAACCGGACCAGCTCCCATGGCTCACCGTGATCGGCCCGGTCGTCGCACCGGCCGGCACCGTTGCGGTGAGTGAATCGTCGTTCACCACGCTGAAGCTGGCGCTCACCCCGTTGAAGTTCACCGCGGAGGCGCCGAGGAAGTTGCGTCCCTTCACCTGGAGGGTCGTTCCCACGAAGCCGGATGCCGGCGCGAACGAATCCACCACCGGGGCCACCGTGAAGGTATCCGTGGAGGACAGGTACCCAACCGCCAACACGGTAGTATCGCAGTAGCACCCAAGCTGAAGGACTCCGGTGCGCGCACCCGCGGGAACGGTCGTCGTGATGGTGTGTTCATCGCCGGTGGACACGGCCGGGACCCCGGAGAAGAACTCCACGCTCATCGCACCGAGATCGAAGAACCCCTGGATGGTGACCGTGGTCCCCACCGGCCCCCCGGTGGGACTGATGGAGGTCACGCCGAGCGTGTAGAAGTAGCTGGCAGGCACGCCCGGTCCTCCGGCGGTGCCCGCGGGAGTGACCACCGTGATGAAACCGGGGCCGCCGCCTGCGGGCACGGTCGCAGTGATGACGCTGTCACTCACCACCGTAAAGCCCGGGGAGAGGTTCCCGGCAAACCGGACCTCGCTGGCACCGGTGAAGTTGTGGCCCAGGATGCTGCGTGACACTCCCGCCGTGCCGCAGGTTGCCAGGTAGAGACCGGTGATCACCGGCGGCGCAGTGAGGGCCGCGTACAGGTCGTCGTTGGTGCCGCTGCGGTGGTCCACCCAGGTGGCTACCGCCTGGCCGTCGGCCCCAACCGCCAGCGCGGGACTGTGCTGGCTGTTGGCTGCCGTGCACACCGGCGAGCCGCCGCTGGACCCGGCGACCGCTCCATCCGTATTCACGAAGGCGCCGTAGATATCCCCGGCCCCGTTCCGCGAGTCTTCCCAGAGCAGGTGCGCGGATCCCGCGAGGGACGCGGCCATCACCGGGGACGACTTGGTGGAGGAGGCCACACCGGTGGCGACCGCGCCCGGGTCCCACAGCGCCCCGCCGGTCGCGGCGCCGAGCCTCTGTGCGTACACGTCGTCGTGCGTTCCGCTGCGGTGATCGAGCCACCCCACGATGGCGCCGCCGGCACCGTCCGGGACCGCGGCGGGCCGGGTCTGGGCGCCCGACGCGGGGCACACGGCCACACCGTCTGCCGCCCACTGCGGCGTGCCCAGGCTGTCCACGCGCTGCGCAAAGACGGCGGAGGGACTCGACCGTCCATCCTCCCACGCGACGATCACGCCGTGGAGGCCGTCGCCCGCGACGCTCGGAAGGGAGCGGGAACCGGCCGCGGAACAGACCGTCGTATTGGACGCCCACTCGGTGACGACGGAGCCGACGCCCATGGAGGTCCAGGTGAGGATGCCGCGCGCGAGCAGGTCGTGCCCACCGTCGCCTGGGCGGCGGGCACGGAACGCCAGAATTGCCTTTCCGGGGCCGCCTTCGATGAGTCTCGGCTGATCCCTCTTGTCCAGGGGGGAGCCCCCGTACCGCTGCCGCTGCTCGATCCGCATCGAGCTGGGGACCCCGTCCGCATCGCAGGCCGCGACGTCAATCCAGGAGGTGGTGTCCGAGGGGGCCGAGGGATAGTCGTGCTGCTGGATCCCGGCCTGGCAGAGGATGACTCCCCCCCTTCCATCCGGAACCGCCTGAAGATCCGTGAAGTTCGTGAGTACGGGGCCGTGGGTGCCACCGTTCGGCTCCTCGGCCAGCACGACGCCTGTGGAGCCCCAGGGCAGCGCTCCCGTCGAATCCACCCGCTGCGCCACCAGCCTGACATCCTGCAGCGTAAGCGGATTCATATCCTGAAACACCACGGTGGCCCAGTAGTCCCCCACTACCACCTTGACCACGCCGGGAAACGGGACGCTGGCGACCTGCACCCCGCCAGCCGGCCACATCGGAGCCCGGTCGCCGGAAGGGAGAAACCGCTGAACGTAGATGCCGCCGGTGTTCCGCCACGCCACGTAGTAGGAACCGTACCGGTCCATGGCCACGGATGGGCCGGTGTCATCCCCCGACATGATCGTGACGGGGTGGTTCACCGTGGGATCCCCGGCCCAGTAGGCGGAGGCAGGCCGGGGGCAGAGGACCAGGAGCGGGAGCAGTATCAGGGGCGCGGAATACCTGATGGACGGCCTCATGACGTCTCTCCGGGTGAGAGTCTCGCCTTGCCTCCGGTCCCGCGGTCCACGCCGGGGAGGACCACATGTCGGACAGGTGACGGTGCGGCCCGGGATGCCAGAAGGTGCGGTCGATGCCGGGGCCACACATGGGTGATGGATGGACAATAAGTATCAACTCACATCTTCGTTTCATCAATGAATTATGACTGGTTACGTGCTGCGTTTGTCTTCGCAACAACGTCCGGGGGCCCTTGATCCCGCAAGTCAATCCGGGGAACCGGGAGGGCCCGGCGGGCGCCCCTCACATGGTTGGTCGCAGACTGCGGAGAGGAATCACAACCTGGCCGGGTCGGACTCCAGGGGGGTCTCGCGGGGAAACACGCCGGGCAGGCATTTCTGCCTGCCCGGCGTGAGGTTGTTGGTCCTTTGGCCTGGCGCGGGGCGGGCCTGGGTGGCTGCCCTGCACCTTCGATCGTCGCCTAGAAGTCCTCGCCGCCGTATCCGCCGCCACCCGGGGCCGCGGGGGCCTTCTTCTTCTCGGGGATCTCGGTGATCAGGCACTCGGTGGTGAGCAGCAGGGCCGCCACGCTGGAGGCATTCTGCAGCGCGCACCGGGTGACCTTGGTCGGGTCGATGATGCCGGCCTCGAACATGTCCACGTAGGCTTCCTTGTCCGCGTCGAAGCCCACCGCCTTCTTCTCCTTCTTGACGGTCTCCACCACGATCGAACCCTCCTTGCCGGAGTTGTTCACGATCTGGCGGAGCGGCTCCTCGAGCGCGCGGCGGACGATGTTCACGCCCACCTGCTCGTCGTGGCTCAGGCCGGTCAGCTTGTCCAGCGCCGGGATGGAGCGGATGAGCGCCAGGCCGCCGCCCGGGACGATGCCCTCCTCCACCGCGGCACGGGTGGCGTGGAGCGCGTCCTCGACGCGGGCCTTCTTCTCCTTCATCTCGGTCTCGGTCGCGGCGCCGACGTTGATCACGGCCACGCCGCCGGCCAGCTTCGCGAGGCGCTCCTGCAGCTTCTCCTTGTCGTAGTCGCTGGTGGAGTCCTCGATCTCGCGCTTGATCTGTTCCTTGCGCGCGTCAATGTCGGCCTTCTTGCCGCCGCCCTCGACGATGGTGGTGTTCTCCTTGTCGATGGTGATGCGCTTGGCGCGGCCGAGGTCCTCGACCTTCACGCTCTCCAGCTTGATCCCGATGTCCTCGGTGATCAGCTTGCCGCCGGTCAGGATCGCGATGTCCTCGAGCATGGCCTTGCGGCGGTCGCCGAAGCCCGGGGCCTTCACGGCGCACGCGCTCAGGATGCCGCGCAGCTTGTTGACGACCAGGGTGGCGAGCGCCTCGCCCTCGACGTCCTCGGCCACGATCAGGAACGGCTTGCCCTTCTGGGCGACCTTCTCCAGCAGCGGGAGCAGGTCCTTGAGGTTGGAGAGCTTCTTCTCGTAGAGCAGGATGTAGGCGTCCTCGAGGACCACCTCCATCGTGTCCTTCTCGGTCACGAAGTACGGCGAGACATAGCCCTTGTCGAACTGCATCCCGTCCACGAGGTCCAGCGTGGTGTCAATGGAACGGGCCTCCTCGACGGTGATGGTGCCGTCCTTGCCGACCTTCTCCATCGCCTCGGCGATGATCTTGCCGATCGAGGTGTCGCCGTTGGCGGAGATGGCCGCGACCTGCTCGATCTCCTTGTTGTCCTTCACCGGCTTCGAGAGCTTCTTCAGCTCGGCCACGATGGCCTCGACCGACTTCTCGATGCCGCGCTTGATGGCCATCGGCGAACTGCCGGCGGTCACGTTCTTGAGCCCCTCGCGGAAGATGGACTCGGCGAGCACGGTGGCCGTGGTGGTGCCGTCGCCGGCCACGTCGCTGGTCTTGCTGGCGACCTCGCGCACCATCTGCGCGCCCATGTTCTGGTACGGGTCCTCGAGCTCGATCTCCTTGGCCACGCTCACGCCGTCCTTGGTGACGGTGGGCGAGCCCCACTTCTTGTCGAGCACCACGTTGCGGCCGCGGGGTCCCAGGGTGACCTTGACCGCCTTGGCCAGGATCTCGACGCCTTCCAGTACCTTCTGGCGGGCGTTGTCACTGAACAACAGCTGCTTGGCAGCCATGGAATTTCCTCCTCGGAGTAGGTGAACCTACTTGGTGGCGACAATCGCCAGGACGTCGTCCTCGCGCATGATCAGGTACTCGGCGCCGTCAATCTTGACCTCGGTGCCCGAGTACTTGCTGATGAGGATGCGGTCGCCCTTCTTCACTTCCATGGCGATGCGCTTGCCCTCGTCGGTCATGCGGCCCGGGCCGGCGGCCACGACCTCGCACTCCTGGGGCTTCTCCTTGGCGGTGTCCGGGATGATGATCCCGCCCTTCTTGACCTCACCCTCCTCGAGACGCTTCACGAGGATCCGATCGGCCAGAGGCTTCACGTGCATGGTGCTGCTCCTTTCCCTTGATTCCAGGGTTCCGTTGGACTGTGCTGACGCCCGGCGCGGGCCTGCTGTGCGGCGACGTCGCGCCGGACCAACATCCGGGCCCGGCAGAGCCGGGCTGGCTGGCATTCAGTATCCCCAGTGTAGGGCAATCTCCGTGCCGGGACACTTCAATAGTTAGTGAACTTCGTCACAAACATATGCGAAAGCCAAGCAAATAAATAAAATATCATGCAGTGCCAAATTGACAAATCAAGGCCTTCCAAGACTGAAGAACAGGCCCCTCTTTGCCCTTTTGGCACGAAAGGTCGCCTCTTGAAACGCTCGGTGAGGGGTGTGGGTTTCAGATTGAAACGGAGGTTTTTCAAACTTCGCGCTTGTCCGGGCGGCTACGCTGGGACTTGTGGATGGCGCGCCAGCGACGGCGCTCTTCCGCCCGCAGCGCGGGGTCCGCGCGCCGGGCCTCGAAATTCAGTTCCGCGCGCAGCTTGAGGAAGCTCTCGTATCGGCTCTCGGGGATGTCGCCGGCCTGCACCGCGTGGCGCACCGCGCAGCCGGGCTCGGCTTCGTGGCTGCAGTCGCGGAAGCGGCACTTCTCACCCAGCTGCTCGATCTCGGGGAACGCCTGGGAGATGCCGAGCTCGCCCTCCCACAGGCCGATCTCGCGCATGCCCGGCGTGTCCAGCAGCAGCCCGCGCCCGGGCAGGACGTGGATGCGCCGCGTGGTGGTGGTGTGGCGGCCCCGTCCGTCGGCGCGCAGACCGCCGGTGGGCATGAGCTCCTGGCCCGCCAACCGGTTCACGATGGTGGACTTGCCCACGCCCGAAGAGCCCACGAAGCTGCACGTGCGCCCAGGCGCCAGGTACGGGTCCAGCGGCAGGAGGCCGCCCTCATCCACCGCGCTCACCACGTGCACCGGCGCGCCCGAGGCCACGCCCACGGCGTCGCCCACGAAGGCGTCGGGGTTGCCGCAGAGGTCCGACTTGCTGAGCAGCACCACCGGCTGCGCGCCGCTCTCCCAGAGCAGCGTCATGTAGCGCTCGATGCGCCGCGCGTTGAAGTCGCGGTCCAGGCTCTGTACCAGGAACACCACGTCCACGTTGGTGGCGACGATCTGTTCCTCTTCGCGCTTGCCGGCGGCGCGGCGCGAGAACTGCGTGCGGCGGCGGAGGACGCGCTGCACCACGGCGCGCCCGGCGTCGGCCACGCGTGCCAGCACCCAGTCGCCGGTGACCGGCATCAGGCCGCCCGACTGCGCCTCGTGGCGCATCCGGCCGGTGACCTCCCCCTCCAACTCACCGGACTCCGCCAGCAGGCGGCAGCGGCGGCGCTGCTCCTCGATCACCCGCGCAGGCACCAGCCCCGCGTCGGTGGCGGGGTCGAGCTGGTCCTGGAAGAAAGAAGTCCAGCCGAGGGTCGCGAGGTCGTGCACGTTTCTCGTTTCGTCCTTTCGGTCCGCCGTTTCGATCTTCCCGCCGGTGCGGCGGTGGCCCATGGTGCGGCCCGCGCCGCGGCCGCTACTCCCGGTGCAGCTCGCGTCCGCGCGTCTCGGGGAAGGTCCACACCCACAGGCCCGCCAGCACCGCGAAGCCCGCGCCCAGGGAGATGCCGCCGGCCAGGCCCCAGCGGGCGGCCATCGCGGCGATCACCAGGGGCGCGGCGAACTGGGCCCCGCGCGCGGCGTTGAACAGCGTGCCGGTGGCGGTGGCGCGCAGCACCGTCGGGAACAACTCGGAGAACATGGGGCCGAAGTTCGACCAGGTGCCCGTGCCGAACCCGGTGAGCGCCAGGAAGAACAACAGCCAGCCGGGGTGATGCTCGATGAGGTCCCACTGCAGCGTGATCATCGCCAGGCCCAGCGCCATGATCATCGCATAGAGGGTGAACGCCGGCCGCCGGCCCACGCGGTCCGAAACCCAGCCGAACGAGGCGTAACCCAGCAGCTCCCCGAACACCACCACCAGCACCTTCAACCCGGACCGCGCGATGCTCATGTGCCGCTGGTGCACCAGGTAGCCGGGCAGCCAGATGTAGGTGAACCAGTACGCGCTCATGTTGAACGTGGCCAGCAGCAGCGCCCGCGCCGCCAGGCCGCGCATGCCCCGGGCCACCAGCGCGCGCAGCGCGAGGCCCGCGCCAGTGCCGCCCCGCGCGCGGGCCCGCTGCCACAGGTCCGACTCCGGGATGTGCGCGCGGATGTAGACCACCAGCAGCGCCGGCAGCGCCGAGATCATGAATACCGCGCGCCAGCCGATCTTCGGCGCCAGGAAGCTCCCGGCCAGCGCCGCCAGGCCCACCCCGATGGGCGCGCCGGTCTGGACCAGCGCCCCGAACCGGCCGCGCACCTTCGGCGGAAACGTCTCCGCCACCAGCGTGTGGGCCATCGCCCACTCCCCGCCCACGCCCAGGCCGGTCACCACCCGCGCCAGCGCCAGCGGCACGATCCCGCCGGCCATCCCGCACAGGAACGCGCCGAGGCTGTAGGTCAGGATGGACCACTGCATCATTGCCCGGCGCCCGAAGCGATCCCCCAGAACCGCGAAGATCGCTCCTCCCGCGGCGGTGGCCAGCAGCGACACGCTGAGCAGCTGGGCCCAGTGCGTCAGCCGCTGTGCGCCCACCAGCCCGAAATCGGCGCAGATGGCCGATTCCAGGAAGGTGAGCAGCATCAGGTCGTAGAAGTCGAACGTCCACCCGGCCCATGCCGCCACCAGGATCCGGTAGTGCACCGCGGTGGGACGAGGCGCTTCACACAACAGGGCGGGTTGCGTCAGCGGTTCCTCCGCTCCGGTCGGGGGGAATGAGTGGGCCGCGGCCGGGAGCCGCGGTGCCCCCTTACTTCTGGAGCCGGAGGATCACCACGGCGTCCTCGCTCTTCGCGCGGGCCACCATGCGGACGTGGTCCACCGTCCGGCCGTCCTTGAAGTCCAGGAGCTGGTAGATGCCCGGCTTCCAGGTGCGCGACTCGAAGTCCACCACCTGGGATTCCCCGTTGCCGAACACCACCTCGGCGAACTCGGCCTGCACCCGGCCCTCGACCTGCAGGAACAGCGCCGTGCCGCGGCTGTCGGCGTTGAGAGAGAACTCGGTCCAGTCGTCTTCCTGGTCCAGGCTCTCCTTGTCCTCCCACACCAGCATTCCCGGCTCGGGCAGCGCAACCACCGTTCCGGCCCAAACCACCGGCGCCAGGAACACCGCTGGCGTGGCGATCTTCCACACGGCCCGCGGCGCGCGCACCACCACCTGCGGCAGGGTGCGCCGCAGCGGGAATCCCTTGTGGACCACCACCACGGTGCGGCGATGGCGCGGGCCACCGCGGCGCACCACGACGCGGCGGGCCTCGGCCACGTCGAAGGCCAGCGTGGTCAGCGCCAGGACTGCGAGGATCAGCATTGCGAGGGGACGTCTCATGGTTGGGCTCCTTTCCCATTCAAGGGACGCTTGGGGGGCGGGCGCGCGGCCATGCGCACCATTCCGCGCGCTCCCGTTGCGGGGCGCGCGGCCGTCTGTCCTCAGGCCCAGTGCGGCTTCGTACCGGGTTTCGCCTCGGCGTCGGGCGGCACGGTCATGGGCATCAACCGCAGCACCTCATCCACCTTGGCGGGCTCGAGCAGCTTCTGCTCCAGCAGGATCTCGCGGGCGGTCTTGCCGGTCTTGAGCATGGTCTTGGCAACATCGGCCGCCCTGGCGTAGCCGATGTGCGGGTTGAGCACCGTGACGATGGAGAGGCTCCCCTCCGCGTAGCGCAGGCAGCGCCCGGGCGAGGCGGTGATGCCGCGGATGCAGCGCTGCGCGAGCGCGTCCACGGTGGTGCCCAGGATGCGCAGCGAGAACACCAGGTCGTAGGCGATCACCGGCATCATCACGTTGAGCTCCAGCTGGCCGGCCTGCGAGGCGTAGTCCACCACGGTGGAATTGCCGATCACCTGGAAGCACACCATGTTGGTCATCTCGGCCATCACCGGGTTCACCTTGCCGGGCATGATGGAACTGCCCGGCTGCACCGCCGGGAGCTCGATCTCCGCCAGCCCGGTGTTGGGCCCGGAGGAGAGCAGCCGCAGGTCGTTGGCCAGCTTGACCAGGTCCAGCGCCAGGTTGCGCAGCGCGCTGGAGACCGAGACGAACGGCGCCATGCTCTGCATCGCCGCCATCAGATTACGCGCCGGGCGCAACTTCTCACCGGTGAGCTTCGAGAGCTCCTCGCAGACGGCCGGCCGGTAGCCGGGGTCGGTGTTGAGCCCGGTGCCCGCGGCGGAGCCGCCGATGCCCAGCTCGCGCACTTCGTCCAGGGCCTTTTCCAGCCGGCAGCCGTGGTCCAGGAAGATCACCGCCCAGCCGTGGAATTCCTGGCCCAGCCGACAGGTCACCGCGTCCTGCAGGTGGGTGCGGCCGGACTTGAGGATGCCGTCGAACTCGTCGCCCTTCTTCTTCAGCTCCTCGTGCAGCAGCGCCAGGGACCTGCGCAGCGGCGCGGCGGCCTCCAGCGCGGCGAGGCGGATCGCGGTGGGGATGACGTCGTTGGTGCTCTGGCCGCGATTCAGGTGGTCGTTGGGATTCAGGGTCTTGTAGTCCCCGCGCGCCGCGCCCATCAACTCGAGGCCCCGGTTGGCCAGCACCTCGTTCACATTCATGTGGTGCGAGGTGCCCGCGCCCGCCTGGAACACGTCCACCACGAACTGGTCGCGCAGCTTGCCCGAGAGCACCTCGTCGGCGGCCGCGCGGATGGCCTTCGCGCGCTCCGGGGTGAGCGTGCCCAGCTTCTCGTGCACCGTGGCGGCGGCGTGCTTGATGCGCACCACCGCATCCACGAACTCGGGGAACGGCTTCAGCCCGCTGATGGGGAAGTTGCGCACCGCGCGGGCCGTCTGCACGCCGTAGTAGGCGTCGGCGGGGACTTCCATCTCGCCCAGGGAATCCTTCTCGATGCGCGTGGCGGCCATGGCCGGTCGCTCCTTTGCTGAATTGTGATCGCCGAAAGTGCCGGATTCGGAGGCAGGATAGCACGCTGGTGGGAGGGGTGTCGCGGGGGCGTGACGGGCGTTCTGCCCCGCGGGCTTCCACGCGCGGGGACCCCGGCGTGCGGGCTTTCGCAGACGGGCTCAGACCCGCGGACCTCAGTGCGCGGTCGGGCTCGGGGATTTGCGAGATTCGGCCCGCAACTGCTCCACGAACCGGCTCCACGCATCGTCGGAATCGAGACCCAGCTCCCCCCGGAAGGCCGGGGCGAATCGCGAGCCGCTTTCGAGGGCCGCCAGGAACTTCCGGAATCCCTGTGGATCCCTCCCGGCGAGGTATCCCACGAACATCGCGCCCTGGCGGTAGAACATGTGCGGCGCCAGCCTGTAGGTGGATGCGTCCTGCGGACGCAGGAGGCTGTTCGAGAGGTCGGGCCGCATGCACCTGCCCTCGAGGATCGCCTGCCGGGCCTGGGCTTCGGAGACGTTCTCCGCTCCTCCGCCGGCGGACACCCAGGTGGCCAACCCCTCGGTGAACCACGCGGGGAAGTCCCCCGCAAAGACCCGCGCTCCAGCGCGCTGCTCCAGGTGCAGGTGCGACAATTCGTGGGTGAGTATCCGCGGCACCCGTTCCGGGGCCCGGGCCAGCCTGGGAGAGAGGAACAGCCGCCCCAGGATCATGACGCCCCCACCCACGGACGAGGCCGTGTGGCGTCGGAAGCTCTGAGAGTCGGCGCACACGTACACCACGACCGGCCTCGCGAAGACGGCGCACTGGGCGCTCTCGACCACCGCCACCGCCCTGGGGAGCGCGGCGGCGGCCTGGCGTCCCAGCGGCTCCGCCCCGGGCTCGCAGCGCACCCGCGGCTCCTCCGGGAGCGGGCGGAAACCGCTCGTGGACCGCAGCACGGCGAGGCCCTTTCGTAGCGGGGTGCATCCCGTGGCGCCCGCCAACAGCAGGAGGAGCGCCAGGACGGCCGTGAATGCCGGTTCATGCAACGGGCGGAACGGGCCTGCCGCAGGGCTCGCGGCGGTGCGGCCACAGTGTGCACCGGTCATGGGATCTCGTACTCCTTAACCTTCCGATACAGCGTCCGCAGCCCGATCCCCAGCATCTTCGCGGCGCGCGGCTTGTCGCCGGCGCAGGCGGCCAGCGTCTCCTGGAGGGCGCGGCGCTCGATCTCCGCGAGCGACATGCCCACGCGCACCCGGAAGTCGCGCGGGGCTGGCGGACGGTCGCGCAGGTGCTCGGGCAGGTCGCCCGCCTCCAGCGCGCGCCGGCCCTCCACGAACACCACCACTCCCTCGAGCACCGTCTTCAGCTCCCTCACGTTGCCCGGCCACGGGTACTGCATCAGCAGGTCCATGCAGCCGCGGGTCACGCCGGTGACCTGGCGGCCGTGGGCGCGGTTCAACTCCTCGAGCAGCGCCTGCGTGAGCAGCGGGATGTCCTCGGGACGCTCGCGCAGCGCGGGCACCTTGATCACCGCCACCGCCAGCGCGGCGTACAGGTCGTCGCGAAAGCGGCCGCGGCGCACCTCCTCAACCAGGTCGCGCTCCGTGGCGGAGATCCAGCGGGCCTCCGCGCGCCGCGTCTCGGTGTCCCCCACGCGCTCGAAGGCCCCGTCGCGCACCGCCCGGAGCAGGCGGGCCTGGGTGCGCGGCGCCAGGTCCGCGACGTCGTGCAGGAACAGGCTGCCGCGCGCGGCGATCTCCATCCGCCCGCGCCGCTCGGGGCCGCCGCGGCCGGCGGCCCGCCCGAACAGTTCCTCCTCCACCAGCGCCTCGGGCAGGCCCGAGCACTGCACCGTCACGTACGGCTCGTCGCGCCGCAGCGAGTTGTGGTGCGCCACCTGCGCCAGCAGCGACTTGCCCGCGCCCGCCTCGCCCTGCAGCAGGATGGGGGCGGCGCTGCCGGCGGCCTGGCGAATTCGATCCAGCATGCCCGCCGCCGCGCGCGACCTGCCCGCCACCCGCTCGAAACCGTAGCGGTCCGAAAGGCGCTCCTGCAGCGCGGTCACCTGTACGCGCAGCTGCTGCCTCGAAACACCCTGGCGCAGCGTGGCCAGCAGCCGCTCCACGTCGGGTGGCTTGGCCATGAAGTCCGTCGCGCCGGCGCGCACCGCAGCGGTGGCCGCGGCCAGGTCCCCGCCCTCGGACATCAGCACCACGCACATCTCCGGGTGGCGCTTGAGCCCCGCGCGCAGCAGGCGCATGCCGTCGATGCGCTGCGCCTTCAGCTCGCACACCAGCGCGTGCAGTTCCACCTCGGTGTCCTCGAGGATGTTGTAGCCCGCCTCGCCGTCGCGGGCCCACAGCGTGCTCATGCCGCCGGAATCCTGGATTGCGGCGAGCAGCGCACGCGTGGCCGGCACGTCCTGGTCCACGACCAGGACGGACGGGCGGAACGCGGGATTGTCGTTCATGGAAGATCCGTCGGTGAGATCAGCCCGCGGCGGGGGCGGCCGCCTCGGCCAGCCGGCGCTCGATGCGGGCGACGGCGGCCTCATCCAGCAGCGGCGTGGCGCCGGGCGCCTCGGCGCGCCGCAGCAGCGCCAGCATCACGTTGGCCGTGGTCACCGCGTCGGGCAGCGCCCGGTGCGCGCCCTCGGGCACCACGCCGACGCGCGTCGCCAGCTCGGTGAGCGAGTGCGCCTGCGCCTCGGGGAACACGCGCCGCGACACGGTCAGCGTGTCGATGAGCGGCCGGTCGATTGGCTCCCGCCCCATGCGGGCGCACGCGGCGGTGAGGAACTCCAGGTCGAACGGCGCGTTGTGGATGACGAAGATCCGCCCGGCCGTCCTCGCCTCCACCAGCGGCATCACCTGGGCCAGCGCGGGCGCGCCGGCCACATCGGCCTCGCGGATGCCGTGCACGCGCGCCGAGTCCGGGGGAATGGGAATGGTCGGCTTCACCAGCGTGGACCAGCGCTCCTCGATGCCCGCGGCGGAGAAGCCCACCACGGCCACCTCCAGGATCTCGTGGCCCTCGGACACTTCCAGGCCGGTGGTTTCCAGATCCAGCGCGGCGTAACGCCAGTCCTTCACGGGCACAGGGCTTCCTTTCGGCGGCCGCTCAGGCCGTCGGCGGAGGGGGCGTATACGGAGCCGGCGGCGTGTAGGGCGCCGGCGGAATCGGGGGCGCGGGCGCGTACGGCGGCTGCCCGGGGCCGTACGGCGGCATGGGCGCACCGTGCTGCGGCCCGGCCAGGCAACCGATCACCTGCGACTCCCACATGGCGTGCGAATCCATGTGGGCGTTTTCCTCGTAGTTCACCTTGTAGAACCAGTAGAAGCCGAACAGCCCGCAGGTGAAGATGGTCAACAGGAGATACAGCGCGTAGGAACGCTCGCGCACGACCGGCTGGAACGCCCCGTACGTGCACGGCAGGTCGAGAATGCGCATCGCCTCACCCAGGTGGCCGGCGAATTCGATCTCGGTCTGCTCCTGTCGGCGGTAGTCCTCCTCCAGGAAGTAGAACATGATCAGGAACGACACCTTTGCGGTGAGGATGCCCAGCAGCGTCCAGATCAGCGCGCCGCGCTCGCGCGCCTGCGCCCGGAGGTCGCGGGAGATCACGTCCAGGGAGCGCAGGTGGCTTTCCACCTGGGCACGCCGGCCGGTGGCGTACGCCCGTTCGGCCAGCGCGGCCACGGCGGAGGCGGTGAAGTCCGCGGAGCGGGTGAAATGCAGGTCGCGCCGGCGCACGATGCGGTACCAGCCCACGAAGCCCCACAGGAAGCAGGTGAGCAGCGTGAGCAGCAGGTTCAGCGCGAAGTCGAACTTGTAGTCGCTCTCGGACCGCCGCATGTGGACGCGGCGGAGGTTCTCGGCCCAGCTCATCGGAACACCCCCGTGAGGCGCAGCAGCCAGGTGCCCGCCAGGACCGCGACCGCGCCGCCAAGCAGCAGGCCCCGTTCCCCTTGGGAGAGATCGAGGCGCCAGGACCGAGAAGCGGCCCAGCCCCCGAGGAGCGCCAGTCCGGCCGCGCCCGAAAGGGCGAACAGCACCGGTCCCAGCGGGTGAAAGTGGAGCGATCGGTCCAGCTGCCCGTGCGCGAGCGCCACGAAGCTGCGCGTCATGCCGCAGGTGGGGCAGTCCATGCCGGTCCACTGGTGCAGCGGACAGGCCGGGATCCACCTCAACAGCGGCAGGCCCGCGACCCGTCCGCCGGCGTCCACGAGGCGCGCCGCCATGAGGGCGGTCAGGGCCGTGAGCCCCAGCACGCCCTGCTCGGCGAGTGCCTCCCTCGGTGCGCGTTCCAGCGCCAGTTTCATGGATCCCCCGCAACGGCCGTCCCGGCCGCCCTGCAATCACTTACGCAGATGGGCTGGATGGTGTTTCCGGGAAGCGACGCCCCGGAAACGGCCCGGGGGGATTATTGGTGCGGCGGGGCGGGCGGTCAAGCAGGGGAACGGGGAGTTAGAGCTTCCTGGCCTTGAACTCCGAGTACTTAATGGTCTTGTAGTGGCCGCCGCCGATATAGCGCAGGATGTTGTGGAATTCGGCGGCCTGCACGTACCCGGGCAAAGGGCCGATCACACCCTGGTCGGCGTCGAGGAAGATGGTGGTGGGAAAGCCGGAGACCCCGAAGACGTCCCGGGAGATCTGCTGCTCGGTCATGGGCTGCTTCTTGTAGGTCGTGGGGCGCTCGGATTCGGCGTTGAGGCGCACAATGACGAAGTCCCGGTTGAGGTCCTCGATCACCCGGGCGTCCTTGTAGGTGGTGGCGTCCATGCGCTTACACCAGCCGCACCAGTTGGTATACACGTCCACCAGGATGGGCTTCTTCGACTTCGCGGCCTCCTGGACGGCCACCTCGTAGGGCAGCCACTTGAGCGATTCGGCCTTGGGCGCGGGGTCGGCGGAGGCAATCCGGGGGGCGGTGCACACGAGGACGGCCAACGCCAGCAGGGATGCGGTGCGTCGGATGCGGAATGTCGGGCGGCGGCCGGCTTGGAACTCCATGGGATCTCCAGTCTTGGGTGTCTTCGGAGGCGTGTACTGGTTGGATGCCCGGCGGGGGCCGGAAGTTGCTCCGCGCCGGTGGTGCCCGGCTGCCGGGCGCCGCACGGCGGCCACGCCGGACAATTGTACCATGGTGGATGCGCGGCGGCCGCCCCGGAATCGGGGCGGCCGCTGGCAGTTGCCGCGCCAGGGGGACGCGGGGCGGAGGCGGATTCGGCAGGCGAGAGCGCCTGACGTGCCGCCGGCGGCAGGTCGAAACGCCCTACCTCATGAACATCAGCCGGAACACCTGGGCTCCGGCGTAGGTCTCCAGCCGCGCCAGGTAGACCCCGTTGGGCACCAGGCGCCCGGATCGGTCGCTGCCGTCCCAGCGGATGACGCGGCGTCCGGCGAAGGGGGCCACGTCGAACTGCTGCTGGATGCGGCCGGCGACGTCGTAGACGGTCAGGCGCGTGGTCTGCGTCAGGCCCATGCCCGAGGCCTCCACCACGAACGAGGCCTGGCCGCGGGCGGGGTTGGCCAGCGCGCGCAGGTGCAGGGCCACCGGAGTGTCCCCGGGCTCTTCGCCCTCGGTGTGCTTCACGAGCGGCAGCATCCCGGTGCGGTCGTAGAACTTCGGCTTGTGATCCTGGCCGTGGCAGCGCAGGTAGCAGTAGCCCTTGCTGTCGTCACCCGAAACATGGAAGGCGGTGCTGGGCGTATTGCCGTCAATCATCTGCAGGTCGAAGCCGTTGGCGAGCGCGTAGCTGAAGTTGACCTGGCCGGGCTCTCCGGCGTCCTGCGCGCCATGCCCGCTGTGGCAGGCCGTGCACGGAGCCTTCTTCTCCACCACGTGCTTCTTGTGGAGCTGGGCGAAGCTGTTGGTGCCGTTGATGATCTTCTGTTCCGAGTGGCACATCCAGCACAGCGAGTAGGCGAAGGTGCTGTAGGTGGTGTTGTCGCGCAGGGCGGTGGCCGCCAGCAGCATCTTCGCGTTGGGGTTGCCGTGCCCGTTGCCGTGGCACTGCGCACAGGTCACGCCGGCGGTGTGGTGCGTGGCGCCCGCCCACATCCCGGCGACGTTGACGGCGGGGCGCCCGTCCAGGAACGGCGCGGCGTGCCCGCCGTCGTGGCAGTTTACGCAGAACGCCTCCAGCGAGGCGGCGGTGCCGTCGAACCCGATCGGGGCGCCGCCGTCGGCGTCCCGGAGCAGCACGCCGACGCCGCCGGTGAAGGAGCGGTGCTGCGACTGGTCGTGGCACACCACGCAATCCGAGGCCGAGACCACCTGCGTGGTGGAGCCGTCGGTGACGTGGTGGCTGGGCAGGATGAAGTCGCCCCCCACGCCCTCGGCCACCACGACCTGGCGGCGGTAGTCGCCGGCCAGGAAGGGCTGCGTCCGGTTGTGGCAGTCGAGGCACGTGCCGCCCGTGGGGTGGAAGAACGGGTGCGGGTGGCACGCGGTGCAGTCGGTGCTGGCGTTGTGGAAATGGTCGCCGGACGAGTTGTTGCGGTGATAGTAGGTGCGCGTGTGGCACACCTCGCACACCCCGTTGTACGTGCCGTCGCCGTCGGCGAAGGAGTTCGTCCCGGTGTGCGAGCGGAACAGCACCGCGCGCGGGCCGGAGTTGGGGGTGTTGATGGTGGCGCGCACCAACTGGAGGTTGCCGCTCCAGCTGTGCATCTCGTGGCATCGCAGGCACACGAACGAGTCGTGCGGGAGCGAGGTCTCCTGCTCCAGCGACTCGATGCCGACAGCGGAGTAATTGTGGCACTTGATGCAGGCGGTGTTGCCGGTTTCCGGATGGTCCACGGCCGCCGCGGGTGCGGCGGCGATCAGCAGGATGAGTGCGGACAGCCCACAAGAAAGCGATGCAAGGATGCGGTGGGCGCCGACCCTGGCGCGCACGGATGACACGGGAATCCCTCCCCTACGCACGGTACGTGCGGACGGCCGATGGGAAGCGTATTCCGGTCCGGGGTGCCGGATAGGTGGTGCCCCTCACGGAGGGCTGCGTCACGTTGAGTTATTGCTCTTGTGGGATAATTGTCAAGCAGATGATCCCGGCATCGCCGGGACCCCCGGAAGACGGGTGTTCCGGCCGGCCGTCACGCGGGGCGGAGCGTGGCTTCCGGGTCGTCCGGGTCGAAGAACATCGCGTGCAGGGTGCCGCCCGGGCTCTGGCCGGGGTTGACGCAGAGCGTGGAACCGACGCGGTCCATCTGCCGCCCGCTCACCCGCGGGGACTCGTGGATGTGACCGTGCAGCGCCAGCCGCGGCGCGGTCCGCTCGAGGAACTCCCGCGCGGCCACCGAGCCGACGTGCCGGCCGGTGTGGATCATGTCCAGGTGCGTGTCGCTGGGCGGCGAGTGCAGCACGCAGATGCACGGAGCGCCGTCGATGCGCTCCGCCAGGGCGGCAAAGTCCCGCGCCAGGTTGTCGTCCGGGTCGCCCTCACGCAGGTCCACGTGCCGCACCCCGTCCTCGTGGGTGATGATGCCCTCCCAGCGCTCTCCGCCGGTCTCGCGCAGGTCGCGCTTCTCCCAGTCCTTGAGCGTGAGGTGCGTCACCGGCACGTAGTTGTAGCCGGCCAGCAGCAGCCCCTTCTCCAGCTCCACGGCGCGGCCGTGCACCGGCACCGCGTGCGGACGCTCCTGCGACTCCAGCCACGCCCAGTTCGCGCGGCAGTCGGCGTTGCCGAAGATGAAGTAGAAGTGCGTGCCTTGCGAGTCCGCGAACCGGTCGAACTGTTCCAGCAGACCCTCGAGGAACTTCCGCTGGATGGACGGCCCCTCGGGGCCGAAGTGCGTGGGCGTGATGTCCCCGCCCAGCAGCACCGCGTGCGGGCGCGCGCGCCGCACGTGGGCGAAGAGCTGCTCGTAGAGTCCGGGCTCGCCGTGCAGGTCCGAGGTGTAGAGGATGAGCATGGGGAAAGAATAGGAGGCGGAGGCGTTTGCGGCAATCTGCGAACCTCGGGGCAGGGACGCGGCGCACGGCGCGGCGCGCGGACAATGGCGCGGGGGTGCGATTTCGGCCGCGGTGCGGGCCCCGCACGGGGCGCGGGCCCTACAGGCGACCCATGATGTCGCGCGCCAGTTCCGTGAGCGAGGGGTCGCGCGCACCCATGACGAGCACCAGGTCGCCCTCGCGCGCCTCGGCCGCCAACCTCTCCACCAGGGATTCGCGCGAATCCGCGAATTCGGCGCGCACACCGCGAGCGGCGATCTCGGCCACGATCTCGGCGGCGGAGAAATCCCGAGTGGCCGTGCCGCCGGCGTAGAACACCTCCAGCATCCACAGGCGGTCGTCCGGGCCCAGTTCGGCAGCGAAGGTATCCACGAAGTCCCGGCGCAGGAAGCGCGTCGGCCCGTAGCCGTGCGGCTGGTACACGGCGAGCACCCGCCGCGCCCGGCGCCGCGCGGTGCGCAGCGAAGCCGCCAGCTTGGCCGGGTTGTGCGCGAAGTCGTCCACCACCTCCACACCGTGCTTCGAGCCCAGGGACTGGAAGCGCCGCGCCACGCCGCGGAATCCGGCGAGCGGAGCGGCCATGGCCTCGAGCGGCACACCCACCGCCCGGCACGCGGCGATGGCCGCCAGGGCGTTCTCGATGTTGTGCCGTCCGGGCACCGGCAGCGTGAAGCGCGTGGAGGCGACGCGGAACGTGGAGCCGGTGGCGGTCTCCTCGATGTCCTCGGCGCGAACGTGCGCGGCGGGGCCGAAGCCGAAGATGGTGGTGGGGGGCGCCGCGTTGCCGCCGGTCGCCGCTTCGAGCGCGGGCGCGGTTCCGGTCGCGCCCGTCGCTCGGGTTGCCGCCATGTCCGTCCGAACCAGTTCCGCCAGATTCTCCGCCTCCCCGACCACCAGCGCCTCGCGCACGTTCGCGCGGAACGCGCGGAACATCGCGGCCACCTCGTCCATTTCCTTGTGGTCCTTCTGGAGGTTCAGCACCACCCCCACCGCGGGACGGTAGCGCACCACGGAGCCGTCGCTCTCGTCGGCCTCGATCGCCAGCAGGTCGCTCGCGCCCGCATACGCATTGCCCCACAGGCCGCCTTCCTGGAGCGCGATCAGCTCCCCGCCGGTGATCACCGACGGGTCGCGCCCCGCGCCGCGCAGGATCTCGAAGATCATCGCCGTGGTGGTGGACTTGCCGCTGGTGCCCGTCACCGCAATGGTGCGCTGCGAGGCGACGAAGTGCGCCAGCAGCTCCGAGCGGTGCAGGATGGGCACGCCGAGGCGGCGGGCCGCGGCGAAATCCGGCACCAGCTCCTCGATGGAGGTGGAGCAGACGACGGCGCTGCACTGCGCCGCGCCGGGGCTGGCGATTGCGGCAGGCTCGCGCGCTGGCCTGGCTGCGCCGGACACCCCGCTGCCGTCCTGCGGGAAGATCCCCACGCCCAGGTGCTCCAGCTTCGCGCGGGCGTCCGCGTTCAGGCCGCGGTCGAAGCTGCGATCGCTGCCGCTGGCGCGCCCGCCGCGCATGGCCACGTGCTGCGCCAGCGCGCTCATCCCGCTGCCGCCCACGCCGGCGAAGTGCAGGCGCCCCAGGCCCAGACGGTCGCCGGATGCTGCGGGAGCTTCCGCGATCACCACCGGGTCGCCCTCGCGCACCAGGTCGAACAGTTCCGTCACGTCCGCGTTGCGCATGCGCACGCAGCCGTGGGAGGCCGGCTCGCCGATGCGGCCCTCCTGGTTGGTGCCGTGGATGTAGATGTAGCGGTCGCGCGAGTCGCAGCCCGGGCCGCGGTTCACGCCCTCCTCGAGGCCGTCGAGCCAGAGTATGCGGGTGAGGACGAGGTCTTCGTCGGCGGACGGGACGGTAGTGGCGGCCGCTGCGGGGGCGGTTGCGGTTCCGGTCGCGGTGCGGGCGCCTCCCGAGGTTGCTCCAGGCCACGTCTCCCCCGTCGCCTCGCGGCTGCGGAAGACCGTTCCCGTGCGCGCGCCCGCGCCGATCATGTTCGAAATGCGATGCCATCCCGGCGGCGTCTGGTTGGAACCCTCGCGGGAGCCGATGCCTTTCGCGGAAGTGGAGACGGGGTACTCGGCGAGCAGGCGGCCGCCGTCGAGGAGGCCCAGACGTTGGCGCTCCACGTCCACGACGAGGAGGCGCGGTGGCAGTTCCGTGAATGGCGTGGCCGGGCGCGCCAGGGCGGCGATCGCGAGGGCGCGGTGGCGGGCGGCGAGGACGGGATCGGGATTCATGGCGGGGTGAGGATACAGCATGCGGCGGGACTCTCCCATGCCGCTCCGCGGAGACCTTCGCGGCACCGGGTGAATCCTGCGGCCGGAGCCCTCCTGCGGGTCCTTGAGCAGGCTTGCGGGTGCCCTCCGCAAATGAATATGATCGCGTCACTGGATTCTCGAGTGAGTTGGCACTGAATTGACACGTTGGGCCCATGAGGAAGCACATGGAGACACCAGAGCAGCGGGTTCAGCGGGTCACGCGCGAGGAAGTGGCAATCGCGCCATACGATCCTGCCTGGCCGGAGCTCTTCCGTCAGGAGTCGGAACACCTGCTGTCCTGCCTGTCGCGCGAACTCATCCGGCGAATCGAGCACTTTGGCAGCACAGCGGTGCCGGGGCTTGCCGCGAAGCCCATCGTGGACATGCTCGTCGAGGTGACCGACCTGCGGGAGGTCGGGGTCCGGATCGTGCCGGCGCTGGAGTCGCGAGGCTACGAGTACTTCTGGCGTCCGACGCACGGCGACGACGGCCCGCCCTTCTACGCGTGGTTCATCAAGCGGGATCCGCGAACGGGGGGCCGCACACATCACATCCACATGGTGGAGAGCCACTTCACCACCCACTGGGATCGGTTGCTGTTTCGCGACTATCTGATCGGGCACCCGGAAGTGGCCCGGGATTACGAGGCACTGAAGCGCCGCCTGGCTTCCAGCTGGACGCATGACCGCGCTGCATACACGCAGGGCAAGACGGAGTTCATCGTCAGGGTGACCGAAGCAGCGAAGCAACACCTTCGTCAGCCATCACAAATAGTCGGAGAATGAACCGTGGCGTCACGACCTAAGAGAAGTGAGCCGAAGGCCAAGCCCGGTGCGAATACGGAGCCCGGGACCGCAAGGGCGGCCTCTCATCTCATTGACGAACGGATCCGGTCCCTGGGTGGCTGGCGCGCCGAGACCCTGGCGGAGGTTCGCCGCCTTGTCCACGAGGCGGACCCGGACATCATGGAAGAGTGCAAGTGGATCAAGCCCAGCAACCCGCTGGGGGTGCCCGTATGGTCCCACGCCGGGATCGTCTGCACCGGGGAGGCCTACAAGCAGGTGGTCAAGCTGACCTTCGCCCGGGGCGCCTCCCTGGCGGACCCTCGGGGGCTATTCAACTCCAGCCTTGATGGGAACACGCGTCGCGCCATCGACATCCGGGAGGGAGAGACACTCCATGCCAGGGCGTTCGTGGCCTTGATCCGGGCCGCGGTCGCGGAGAATCTCCGGTCCGGAGCCCCGAAGGCACGGGGCCGCGGGCGGACGTGAGCCGGACGGGGACGGAACGTCGATGATCTCGGCAAGGGAAGCGCTCGATCGCCTGCGAGAGGGGAACCGCCGCTTCGCGTCTGGCCAGTTGACCGGCGCCACGTTCGCGAGCCAGAGCCGTCGCAACGAGCTGGCCGGGGGCCAGGAGCCATTCGCGATCATTCTCGGGTGTTCCGACTCGCGGGTGCCGGCGGAGATCGTGTTCGACCAGGGCCTGGGCGACCTGTTCGTCATCCGGGTTGCCGGGAACATCGTCGCTTCTTCGCAAGTCGGCAGCGTCGAGTTCGCCGCAGCTCGGTTCGGCACACGGCTCGTGGTGGTATTGGGGCATTCCCAGTGCGGGGCTGTTCTGGCTACCCTGGAAGAACTTCAGCAGCCGTCGGACGGACAGTCGCGGAATCTGCGGTCGATCGTGGACCGCGTTCGGCCATCCGTAGAGGCGCTGCTGGCGACGGACCTCAGGCACGACGCGGATGCCCTGGTGAGGCATGCCGTGCGTGCCAATGTCCGCGTCTCGGCAAACCACCTGCGCCACGGATCCGAAATCCTCGAGCAGTTGATCCAGAAGGAGGGGCTCCTCGTCGTAGGCGCGGAGTACTCGCTGGAGACCGGGCTCATTGACTTCTTCGACGGCGTACCGGATGGCGGCTGACGACAGCCTGACGCTCGTGGCGAGGTCCGGATTCATGTCCCAGACCGGCGGGCCGGGAACATCCCCGGGGAGCCGGCACGCCGGCCCAGCTTCGCAAAGGGCTTGCGGTGGATGAGTACCGGGAGCGATCGGATTGGACTGGGCGGCCGAACTTCTGACCAAGGGCGAACGGATTCTCGTTGAGCGGAACTGAGAGGGACTCCCGAGTGAGGGTGATCAGGTACTGCGCGACGGCCTTCCTTCTCATGGCCGCACCCGCGCTGGGTCACGGGCGCTCGTTGACGGAGGCACAGGCGCAACGGTTGGTTGCCGCCGCGGTCGCCCAGACGAGCGCCACCGTCAGCTACGACGGCACCTATCGCCGAATCGACTATCCCGGCGGGGACGTGCCCGAGACCGTCGGTGTCTGTACCGACCTCATCGTCCGGGCCTACAGAAAGCTCGGTATCGACCTCCAGGTGAAGGTCCACGAGGACATGCAGCTCGCCTTCGATTCGTACCCACGGCTCTGGGGACTCAGAGCTTCGGACTCGAACATCGACCATCGCCGCGTGCCGAATCTACAGACGTTCTTTCGTCGCGCGGGTGCCGAACTCCCGATTACACACGCGGCCCGTGCGTACCGCGCTGGGGACCTGGTGACCTGGAGGCTGCCGGGCAACCTGCCGCACATAGGTATCGTGACTGACCAGAACTCCCGTGCGGGGGTCCCCATGGTGGTGCACAACATCGGCCGCGGACCCGAGGTGGAGGACGTTCTGTTTGCCTACCCCATCACCGGGCACTACCGCTACGGCTCGGAATGAGCGACACGCCTCCCATCAGCGCGCTTCCGGAGTCGGCCTGGATTGACTCGCCGCGCGCCGGGCTTGACGCCCTCTCCCCCAACTGCCAGCCTTGAGTGAACCCCCAAGCAACCCCCCGTGACTTCGCCCGCAGACCTTGGAGGAGCCATCCATGACCCGCTTCGCCCGCATCTGCATGCTCCTGCCTGCCCTCGCCCTGATCCTCTGCGGCTGCAACTCCCCCGGAATCCAGCCCCAGGTCCACAACAACACGGACAGTTTCGAATACCAGGTGAGCAACGTGAAAGGCTACACCGGCGTGCTGGAGTACGCGTGGACGGTCACGGGACCGGTGGCCGTGGTGAACCAGGCCACCTCGGTCACGGGCGGGACCATGACGCTCACGCTGCTGCACGACGGCAGGCAGGTCTACTCGCGTTCGCTTGCGGAAAATGGGACGTTCGAGACCACGGCGGACACCGCGGGCACGTGGACCATCCGCGTGACCTACCAGGACGCCAGCGGCACGGTGAATTTCCGGGTACAGAAGAAGACGTAGGGGGCGGGCAGCAGGACGCGGGGAGCAAGGCGCGGGAAGCGAGAGGCGGAAAGCGAGAGGCGGGAATCGAGACGCGCCGCTACACCGGCATCTCCCCCGCCGTCCCCGCCACCTCCGCCTGCTCCTCCGCCCGGTAGCTCGAGCGCACCAGCGGTCCGGACACGACATGCCGGAACCCCAGCTCGCGCAGCCCGAACTCCCTGTACATGCGGAACTCGTCGGGATGGACGAAGCGCTCCACCGGGAGGTGGTCCTTCGTGGGTTGGAGGTACTGCCCGATGGTGAAGATGTCCACGCCGTGCCCGCGGGCGTCGCGCATCACCTGCTTCACCTCCTCGGGCTCTTCTCCCAGGCCGACCATGAGCGCGGTCTTGGTCCTCACGGCGGGCGCGATCTCCTTCGACATCTTCAGCACGCCCAGCGAGCGCGGATACTGCGTGCCGGGGCGCACGCGCCGGTACAGTCGCGGCACGGTCTCCACGTTGTGGCCCAGGATGTCGGGGAACGCGGAGAGCACGCGCTCCAGCGGCTCGCGGTGGCCGCGGAAGTCGGGGATCAGCAGCTCCACGCTGGTCCCGGGACTCTTCTCGCGCACGCGCACGATCATGCGCCGGTACACCTCGGAGCCGTGGTCCTTGAGGTCGTCGCGGGTGACGCTGGTCACCACCACGTGGCGCAGCTTCAGCCGCTCGATGGCGTCGCTCACGCGCTCCGCCTCGTCCAGGTCGTAGCCTTCCGGCCGGCCGCTGATCACCGAGCAGAAGCGGCAGTGCCGCGTGCACACCTCGCCCAGGATCATGAACGTGGCCGTGCCCCGCCCCCAGCACTCGCCGATGTTGGGGCAACGCGCGCTCTGGCACACGGTGTGGAGCCGGTGGGTCTTCACCAGGTCCATCACCCGCGTGTAGCCCTCGCCCCCGGGGACGGAGACCTTGAGCCACTCGGGCCGGCGTTGTCGGGGCGCTTCCGGGGTATCCGGGGTCTCGATCTGGATCGTGGTTGCCATTGCAGTCCTATCGTCGCGGGGCAGGCATGAATGCCTGCCGTGCTAGTAGATCGACTCGCTCCAGCCTTCGATCCGCTCCCTGATCAGGTTCATGAACTTGTCCGCCTCGGCGCCGCCCATGATGCGGTGGTCGAAGGCCACGGCCACGTACTGCATGTGGCGGATGGCGATGGAGTCGCCGGCCTCGCTCTCCACCACCACCGGGCGCTTCTTGATCGCTCCCAGGTCCAGGATGCCGGACTGCGGCGGCGCGATGATCGGCGTTCCGAACAGGCTGCCGAACACACCGGGGTTGGTGATATTGAACGTGCCGCCCATGATCTCTTCGGGCTTGAGCTGCTTGCCGCGCGCGCGCGTCGCCAGGTCGGCGATGGAGCGCGCCAGGCCCAGGAACGACTTCTCCTCGGCGTTGCGCACCACCGGCACGATCAGGCCCCAGTCCAGCGCCACGGCGATGCCCAGGTTGACCTCGCGGTGGTAGACGATCTGGTCGCCCTGCAGCGAGGCGTTCATGAGCGGCATCTTCTTCAGGGCTTCCACCACCGCCTTGGCGAAGAAGGGCATGTAGGTGAGCTTGGTGCCGGTCTCGGCCTCGAAGCGCTTCTTCTCGCGATTGCGGATCTCCACGATCCTGGTGACGTCGAACTCGAACACCGTGGTGACGTGCGGGATGAGCTGCTTGGCGCGCCACATGTGGTCGGCCATGCGCTTCTGCACGTGGTTCAGCGGCTCCCACACGTCGCCCGGCAGCGGCGTCACCGGCACTTCGAACGCGGTATAGGAGCCCGCGGCGGCGTGGGCGCCGGCGGCAGCCGTGGCGGCGGGACGCGCGGCCGCGGCAGGCGCAGCGGCGACCGGGCCGGCGGCCAACGCCGCGGCGGCGGGCGCCCCGCTCTTCACGAAGCGCTCCACGTCCTCCTTCGTCACGCGGTTCTGGTAACCGGTGCCGGGCACCTGCGCCAGGTCCACCCCTTGCTCCTTGGCCATGTTGCGGACCAGCGGCGAGGTGAGCACGCGACCGCCCTCGTCGCGCTTCTGCGTCACGGGGCCGGCCGCGGGCCGGGGCGCGGTGGGCGCAGCGGCGACCAGTGCGGTGGCCGCGGGCGCAGCTGGCGCAGCGGCCGCGGCGGACGCAGCGGACGCAGCGGGCGCAGCGGGCGCAGCGGCCGCGGCAGCGGGCGCAGGCGCGGCAGCCTTCGCCGGCGCGGCTCCGGCCGCCTCACCGGCTTCGCCGATGAGCCCCACCTCGGTGTTGATCTCGACGGTCTCGCCCTCCTGCACCGCGATGCTCAGCAGCACGCCGCCGGCGGGCGCGGGGATCACCGAGTCCACCTTGTCGGTGGAGATCTCGAACAGCGGCTCGTCGCGCTCCACCTTGTCGCCGACCTTCTTCAGCCACTTGGTGATCGTGCCTTCGGCGATGGACTCGCCCATCTGCGGCATGACGATCTTCGTGCTCATAGGGCTGCGTTCTCCTCAATACCGCGCCAGCTGGCGGGCGACGTAGACGACATCCTTCGCGTTCGGCAGAAACGCCTCCTCGAGCGGTGGCGAATACGGGACGTGCGTGTCCGGCGGCGTGATCCGGCGGATGGGCGCGTCCAGGTACTCGAGAGCGTCCTCGGCGATGCGCGCGCTGAGCTCGCCGCCGATGCCGCCGAACCGTTGGTCCTCGTGGAGGATGATCACGCGGTGCGTCTTCTTGATGCTCTCCACCACGCGGTCGCTGTCCAGCGGGCTGATGGTGCGCAGGTCGATCACTTCCAGTTCGATGCCGTCGTGCTTGAGCACCTCGGCCGCTTCCAGCGCGGTGTAGAGCATCGCCGCGTAGGTGACCAGCGTGATGCTGTGCCCGGGACGGCGCACCTCGGCCTTGCCGATGGGCACGGTGAAATCGTGCGAGGGCAGTTCCTCCTTGATGCGGCGGTAGAGGTACTTGTGCTCGAAGTAGAGCACCGGGTCGTCGTCGCGCATGGCGGCCTTCATCAGGCCCTTGGCGTCGTAGGCCGTGGCCGGGCATACCACCTTGAGGCCGGGCGTCTGCGCGAACCACATCTCGTTGTTCTGCGAGTGGAACGGGCCGCCGTGCACCCCGCCGCCGGAGGGCCCGCGCACCACGATGGGGCACGGCACGTTCCAGCGGTACCGGTTGGTGGCCGCGAACTGGGTGATCTGGTCGAAGCCGCAGGAGACGAAGTCCATGAACTGCATCTCCACCACCGGGCGCATGCCCATCAGGGCCGCGCCGATGGCGCTGCCCACGATCTGCGACTCGGCGATGGGCGTGTCCACCACGCGCCCGGGGCCGAACTTCTCCAGGAAGCCGGCGGTGACGCGGAACGCGCCGCCGTACATGCCGATGTCCTCGCCGATGCAGAACACCCGCGGGTCGGCCTCCATCTCCTCCCACATCGCCTGGCGGATGGCTTCCAGGTAGGTCGTGGCCGCCATGTCAGGGCTTCTCCTTCTTGATCTCGATGGCCTTGTACTCGTCGGTGTGCCGCCAGGGGAACACGTCCTTCACCCGGTGGGGCTCGGCGAAGACACGCTCGAGCGTCTCCGACCCGTCGGGGTAGGCCATGGCGAGAGCGGTCTCGGCCGCCGCCTCCACCGACTTCTTCATCTCGGCGTCCATGGCCGCGATCGCGGCGTCGTCCACCCAACCGCGCTCCCGCAGGCGCCGCTCCATGCGCTGGATGGGGTCCTTGCGGGCCCACAGCTCGAACTGCTCCTTGGGCACGTAGCCGGCGTCATCGTGCGCGGAGTGACCGGTCATGCGGAACGTCTTGCACTCGATCAGCGTGGGGCCGTCGCCGCGGCGCGCCCGGGCGCAGGCCTCGAGCGCGGCCAGGTACACCGCCTCCACGTCGTTGCCGTCCACGATCACGCCCGGGATGTTGAACGCCGGCGCGCGGTCGGCCACGTTGGCCACCGGCATCTGGAGGTGCGTGGGCGTGGAGTAGGCCCACTGGTTGTTGTTCACCACGTAGATCGCGGGCAGCTTGTGGATGGCCGCGAAGTTGACGCCCTCGTAGAAGTCGCCGCGGCTGGTGGAGCCCTCTCCGAGGAAGTTCAGCGCCACGCGCTTCTCGCCGCGTGCCTTGAACGCCCACGCCGCGCCCGCGGCGATGGGCACGCTGTCGGCCAGGTGCGAGACGTAGTTGATGAGCCCCAGGCTCATGTCGCCGATGTGCGCGTTGCCGTCCTTGCCGCGCGTGGGGGTGTCGGCGCGCCCCAGGTACTGGGCGAAGAGCGTGGTCAGCGACATGCCGCGCGCGATGAACGCGCCCAGTTCGCGGTGCGTGGGGAAGATGACGTCGTCCGGCTCCAGGGCGATCACGCAGCCGATGGGGATGGCCTCCTGGCCGCGGCCGACGTAGCAGCCGCCCACGATCTTGCCCTGGCGGTAGAGCTTGCGCTCCAGCCGGTCGTCGGTCTCCCGGGTGAGCTTCATCACCCGGAACAGCTGCAGGGCGACGTCGCGCGACACGGCACCGGGATCGGCCTTCCCGGCGCTGACGGTGGTCGAGGACAACGATTCCTCCTTGCTGGCGGAAGTTCCGGCGGCCGAACGCGCGCGCGTCGCGCGCGGAGCGGCGCCGGCCCTGCCGGCGGCGGACTTGCCTTGTGCCGCGGGCCCGGCGGGCGGGCGCGGCGTCATTTCAGGGTCTCTTCGGGGGCGGACGATTCCCGGCCGGCAAGAGTGCCTGCCCCACCCCCGGGCTCGGCCTCCGCGGCGCGGGCATCCAGGCCGGCCGCGGCCCCGGCGGCCTCATCCAGCGCCCGCTCCAGTTCGGCGGCCACGACCTGCCCCAGTTCCTCCAGCGGCGGGGCGGAGCCGGTGAGCAGTTCCAGCGAGGTCACCGGCTCCCCGGCCAGCCCGCAGGGCACGATGAGGTCGAAGAACTTGAGGTCCGTGCGCACGTTGAACGCGAAGCCGTGCGAGGTGACGCCGCGCTCGAAGCGCACGCCCATCGCCACCAGCTTGCCCCGGGGCGTCCATACGCCGGTCATGCCATCGCGACGGCCGGATTCCACGCCGTAGCGGCGCGCGGCCCGAATGCAGGCTTCCTCCAGCACGCGCATGTAGGTCACCGGCCCGATCCTGCGCTCGCGCAGGTTCACGATGCCGTAGCCCACCAGCTGGCCGGGACCGTGGAAGGTGATGTCCCCGCCGCGGGTGGTCTCGTGCACCTCCACGCCCAGCTCGCCCAGCCGCTCGGGAGTGGCCAGCAGGTGCGACACGCGGGCGTTGCGGCCCAGCGTGATCACCGGCGGGTGCTCCAGGGTGAACAGCGTGTCGGCTCGCTCGCCGCGGGCGCGCTCGTCCACCCAGGCGCGCATGCGTTCCATGGCGTCCGAGTAGCCGAGGCGACCGAGCCAGCGGGTTTCGAAACTCATGTTCCTACCAGTGCGTCTGCAGCCCGTAGATGGCCTCGGCCGCCTCCATCACCGCCTCGGACAGCGTCGGGTGCGGGTGGACCACGTGCGCCAGGCTCTCGCCGGTGGCCTCGTGATCCAGGGCCACGCAGGCGGAGGCGATCATGTCGGTCACGAAGGGGCCGATCATGTGCACGCCCAGCACCTGGTCGTACTTCTTCTCGGCCACGATCTTCACGAAGCCGTCCGGTTCGTTCACGATGGAGGCCTTGCCGTTGCCGCGGAACGGGAACTTGCCCACGCGCACGTCGAAGCCGCGCTCCTTCGCCTTCGCCTCGGTCAGGCCGGCGCTGGCCACCTGCGGCAGGCAATAGGTGCAGTTGGGCGTGTGGTCGTAGCGGAGGGGGTGCGCCTCCTTGCCGGCGATGCGCGAGACCGCCAGCAGGCCCTCGGCCGACGCGGTGTGCGCCAGCTGTGGCGTGGGCACCAGGTCGCCGATGGCGTATACCCCCGGCTCCCCTGTTTCCATGCACTCGTTCACCTTCACGAAGCCGCGCTCCACCTGGATGCCCGTGCCTTCCAGGCCCAGGTTCTCGCTCACCGGGCGGCGGCCGATGGCCACCAGCACCACCTGGGTCTCGAGGGTCTGGGTCTTGCCGTCCGGCGCCTCCACGATCACCTGCGCGCCCTGGCCGGTCTTGACCACCTTCTGCACCTTCGAGGAGGTGTAGACCTTGAGGCCCTGTTTCACGAGCGCGGCCTGCAGCGCCGCGGATACCTCCTCGTCCTCGATGGGCAGGATGCGCGGCAGCAGCTCGACCAGGGTGACGTCCGCGCCGAAGCGCTTGTAGATGGACGCGAACTCCACGCCCACCGCGCCGGCGCCGATCACCACCATGCTCTTCGGCACTTCCTGCAGGTTCAGGGCGTGATCGCTGTGAATCACGGTCTTGCCGTCGGTCTCCATGCCCGCGAACTCCCGCACCACCGAGCCGGTAGCCAGGATGATGTTGCGGGCCTGCAGCTCCTCCACCGCCTTGCCGTCGGCGCCGCTCACGATGACGCGCCCCTTGCCGCCCAGCTTGCCATGCCCGCGCACCAGCGCCACCTTGCCGCGCTTCATCAGGCCGGTCACGCCCTGCGCCAGGCCGTCCACCACCGCGGTCTTGCGCTTGTGCACCGCGGCCAGGTCCAGCGCGGGCGCGCCGACCTTGATGCCGTGCGTGTCGGCGTGGCGGATCTCGTGGAGCAGGTCGGCGGTGTGCAGCAGCACCTTGGTCGGAATGCAGCCCCAGTGCAGGCAGGTGCCCCCGAACTTGGGTGCCTTTTCGACCACCGCGGTCTTCAGGCCCAGCCGGGCCGCGCGGATGGCGGCCACGTAGCCGCCGGGACCGCTGCCGATGATGGCGAGGTCGTAGGTGGCGGGAGTGGACAAGGTGACTCCTTGGAAATGGGATCCGCCGCATCGCGGCGCCGGGCTCTCGCCGGGCACCGCCACATCGGGATCATGGTCTGTCCAACTACTTCGGATGTCAAGTAGAAGAAAATGATTCAGATTTGTTTGGCAAGAAAATCTTGAATTCGTCGTCTGAATATGCGACATTCAATGACAGCCGCTTGCATGCGGTCAAGGAGGTGGTGCGCCATGCAGCCCAGCACCCGGGAGCGTCTGCAGGAGCTCGGGAATCGAATTCAGAAGATGCGCATTGACAACGGCTTGAGCCAACGGGAGCTGGCGCGTCTGTGCGGGTTCCCGGCCCACCAGACCATCTCGATGATCGAGCAGGGTCGCCGCGGGGTCCGGGCCTGGGAGGCGCAGGCCCTGGCCATCGCCCTCAACCAGGATCTCGAGTCGCTGCTCAGCCCGGGGCCGGAAGTCGCGCCGGTTCCTGCCCTCCAGTGGAGCGCCATGACCGGGCGCCGGGCCCGCGTGGGAAGCCGCCAGAAGCGCATCGAGGCGTTCTTCGCCCGGAAGTTGCTGGACTACGCCCGCGTGGAAGATCTGTGCGGCCTGGAGGCATCCCAGTGGCTGGACGATTTCGAATGGGACTGGAAGAACCCTTCGGTGTGGCAGGCCGAGAAGCTGGCCGGGGCGGTGGCCGGATCGCTGGACCTGGGTTCGCGCCCCGCGTTTGCGCTGCTGCGGCTGCTGGAGGAGGAGTTCCTGATCAAGGTGTGGTACGAGGACATCGCCGCGGTGGGCGTGAGCGCGTGCACCCGCGGGCCGGCGGGCGACGGCATCCTGCTCAACTCACTGGAGGCCCCGTGGCGGCGCAACTACCACGGGGCGCGGGAGCTGTTCCGGCTCATCGCGTGGCCCCCCTCCGCGCCATCGGAGGTGCCGGCTTCGCTGGTCAGCCGGCTGGCGAACACCTTCGCCTCCACGCTGCTGCTGCCGCACAGCGAGTTCGACCGGCTGCTGGCGCGCCGCAAGGCCGCCACGGGGTTGACCTTCGAGGACCTGTTCCAGCTGGCCCGGGACTTCGGGGTGTCGTCGGAGACGGTGCTGCGGAGGCTGGAGGGCCTGCGGCGGTTGCGCCCCGAGGACGTGGAACGGCTGCTGCGGGACTCGCACCTGCGGGCCATCGACCGGCAGGTGGTCGGCGCCTCGTGGCTGCGCGCGCCCAAGCCGCCGGAGCGCTTTGCGCGGCTGTGCTTCTTCGCCTACCGGCGCGGCGGGCTGCCACGCGCGGCGCTGGCGCGGCTGCTCGATTGCGAGTTGGCGGACGTGCGGGGGGTGCTCCTGTCGTACGGGTTCGATGACCAGGAGGACTACGGGACGGCAGTCAGCGCGGGGTGAGGCTCGATCCACCGCGGCGGGCAGGAGGCCACCTAGCGAATGATCACGAGCTTCCTGGCTGCGCTCTCCGCTCCCTGCCGCGCTGCCAGCCAGTAGACGCCCGGCGCCAGCCCATTCGCGTCCATCGTCACGCGTTCCCCGCCCGCCGCTGCTCTTCCGTTCGCCAGGGTGCGCACGGTTCTGCCATCCACCGAAATCACGTCCACTCTCGCCGCTCCCGCGGTGGGCCAAGTCACTTCCAGCGCCGCGCGCCCGCGCAGTGGGTTCGGGAACGGGGCGATGCGGATGCGCCTGCGATCGGCGGCTCCGCCGCTGCCGACTTCCGCGGCGGCGTTCGAAGGCTCCAGGGTCAGCCGCGTCCCTCCCCGCCGCACCATTGCACCGTAGAGCGTCACCAGGCCCAGGGTGTCCGCCCGCGTCATGCCCGTTGCGGTGACCACGCCGTCGGACACTCGCGACTCGGTGTACCGGAACACCATTCCGGGCGCGATCACGAACCGCTGCAGGCGCCTCGGAGTCACGTTCACGGTGAAGGAGTCGGGGGCCGGCACGGGGCCCTTGAAGGAGACCAGGTCGCGCGGGCGCAGCACCACCTCCCAGCGTGTCGCGGAATCCACGATCGCGGTGTCCCACTCCGCGAAACCGTTGATGGTGCCCGTGGAATCGCCGTTGTAGAAACGGCCATTCCCGGGGTTGCCGTCGGCGCTGCACATGGAGATCGCCGGGAAACTGAGGTCGGTGCGGAACCGGTACAGGTAGCGGGCGTTCTGCATGGGCGACCAGTAGGCGGTGGCGTTCAGGGTGTGTCCGCGCCAGTCCCAGAAGAACGTGCCCCCCTGGCGGTGGGTGCCCATCGAACGATAGTAGGCGATCTTCTCCGTCCAGCCCACGTAGTAGTCCAGCTTGCCGCTGAATGTGAACACCGGCGGCGTGCCGGGCGCCTCGTGCCGGGCGGCCATCCAGGCCGAGTTCAGCCGGTCGTACACGTGCAGCCCGTCCGTGCCGAGCAGGTCGGTGTCCCGGGAGCCCCATTGGGCGCTCAATTGGCCCTGCCACAGGAACCCGGCCCACTCAAAGGTGGAGAAGTCCACCTTCGGCAGCACCGCCCAGGCGGCAGCCACCAGGTCGGGCCGTTCCCAGCCCAGGAAGAGGGCGCAGGACCCCCCCATGGAGATGCCCATCACGTAAGTGCGCAGCAGATCCACCGGCAGCGTCGCGCGCGCCCACTCCACGGTGAACTCGACCCGGCGCATGGTGTAGTCGGCGACCATTCCGCTGGTCGGAACCGGATTGGCATTGGAGAGGATGTCGTAGTCCTGATGATAGCCGTGATAGAAGGTGTTGTTGTCCGCGTTGGGAATGAAGTCATCCACGCCGAGACGCCACTCGCCGGGAGCGCCGGAGCCGCCCAGCGCCGCCAGGAAGTCGCCGCCATGCCAGTGCGTGCAGACCATGAGCGCGTTGGTCGGCGGCGCGCCGCCGCGCACCACGCCGCAGTCGTGGGCCATGCTGGGCCGGTTGGCCATGGCGCGCGCGTGGGGTGTGTCCACGTTTCCGACCCACAGGGTGTAGATGTCCACCGGCCCCACCCACTCGTAGACGGTGCGCTGGAACACCGGGCGGGGCCGGCCCTCGACCTCCGGCACCGCCGTGGCCAGGGTGTTCTCGCCGGCCACCAGGGTGGTGTCCTCGGGGTCGGCTCCCTGCCGCGCGGTCACGGCGTAGAAGCGCGCTCCGTCGGAGGGCACGGTGTGCACGAACAACCCCTGCGTGGGGGCGAGAGGAGGCGCCAGCGAGTCGGTGGTGAACGCGTAGGGGGAGCCGCGCAGCGTGGAAAGCCGGCGGTCATACCAGGTGGAGTCGCCCACCTCGCCCAGCGGCGTGGCGGAGAGCAGGTCGGTGCCCGTGGGGATTGGCCCATCCGACGCGTACACGCGGTACTTCCAGCCCGTGCCCGCGGGCGCGGCCCAGGTGAGGAACGTCTGCCCGTCATGGTGGGACGCCGAAAGCAGCGTCACCCGGGCCCCGCCGGACGGCGGGGCGAGGAGCGGAAGCAGGAACGCCGCCCAAAGCAGGGTGCGTAGCAAGGTGCGCAAGTCAGCTCCGGGGGCAGATGCAAGGATGAAGGACGCCGGCCACAGCGGCGAATTCGCGTTCGGCTGAGGGATCATACCACGGGCGGGCGGAGGCCGGGCGGGGGGACTCCCGTCCCTTGTCCTACGCCCGTTCCTCCGGCGGGCGCACGCCGCGAAAGGCGAAGTAGAGCATGAGATCGTAGGCGATCTTCAATCCGGCCCCCACGACCAGCGGCCCGGCGAGCGACCCGCCGCGCATCAGCAACCCGGCGGCGGCAGGCGCCACCGCCCATGCCCCCAGCCGCACCAGGTGCGTCACGCCCGAAGCCACCGTGCGCTCTTCCGGCTTCACCACCGCCATCACGTAGGACTGGCGCGTGGGCACGTCCATTTCCACCAGCCCCTCGCGCAGGATGAACAGGGCCGCGGCCACCGCGAAGGTGGGCGCGAACGCCACCGTGAGCAGCAGCAGGCTCGAGGGGATGTGCGTGAACACCATGGTGTTCACCAGCCCGATGCGCTTCGCCAGCCACGCCGCCCCCAGGTGCGAGAAGGCGTTGGCCACGCGGGCGGCGAAGAAGAGCAGCCCGATCCCACCCTCGGTCACACCGAAACGCGTGAAGAAGAAGAACGACAGCAGGGAGGCGGTGAGGAACCCGCCACCCAGCGCATCCATGGTGAACAGCGACGAGATGCGCCACACCACGCGACGGCTCTCCGGGCTCAGCGCCACCGCCTTCACCGTGGGAGGCGCCTCCGAAGCGGGCGAGAGGAACATGTACAGCGCTGCGGTCACCAGCGAGACCGCCGCGCACGCGCCCACGCCGGCGCGCAGCGACTCCAGCTCGGGCACCCCCGCGGCCGCGTGGAGCAGCGTCGGCAGGCCCGCAGCCAGGCTGCCCACGGCGTGCCCGGCGTCCTGCATCACGTTGTACCAGGCGAAGGCCCGCGTGCGGCCCCGATCGTCGGTGGTCGCCGGGAGCACCACCTGGTCGAGGATCAGCGAGGCGCCCCGGTCACGGCCATGACGGTCACGTTCGACGCAATCGCGGTGGCGCCCACCCCCGCTGCCCCCAGCAGCGCCAACGCCACCAGAGTGCGCCGTCGGCCCACGCGATCGCCCGCGAGCGTGACCAGCAGGGCGGCCACCGCCGCGCCCGCCAGGCCGGAGCTGACCACCAGCCCGATCTGTGCGGGGTCGAAGCGCAGCCTGGCGAGATAGATGCCCGTCAGCACCCCGGACATGCCGGTGGCCACGGCGCGCAGAAACGCTGCTGTGTAGAGGATGTGGCGGTCGCGGGTCATCGGGTCTCCACAGGGACCGGTGGGCGCCGCCGGACCGGCCCGGTTCGCGCCCCGAGGCTCGATTCTACATGTGAATTCCGGAACAAGTGGTGCCATCCGGCGCGACCGGGCCCCGACTGATCCCACGTCCGGCACCGCTCCCGCCCCACGGCCCCGGGCAGGCACGCTTCATCCGGCCGACCCAGGTATCTTACGCGTCCGAAACCCCACCTTTGTCCACAGGCGAGGCCCACCCCCCTGCCTCCGGGAGCCCGCGGCCCCGATACCCCCGATTGCTCTTTCACGCACACGACGGGACACCATGGCACTCAGACTGCTCGCGTATTCCCACGACACGGTGGGCCTCGGCCACCTGCGGCGCACGCTCGGCATCTGCGGGGACCTGGTCGGATGGGACCCCGCCCTCTCGGCCCTGATCGTCACCGGTTCCCCGGTGGCGGAGGGATTCCACCTGCCCGACCGGGTGGACTACGTGAAGCTGCCCTCGGTGCGCAAGTGCGGCAACTCCACCTACGAATCGCGTTCGCTGAACCTGGGCTTCGACGAGCTGCGCCGCATGCGCAGCTCGGTGATCCGCGACACCACACGCGGCTTCGCCCCGGACGTGCTGCTGGTGGACAAGACCCCCGCCGGGCTCAAGGGCGAGCTGCGGGCCACCCTGGAGGACCTGAGGGAGCGCGGCAGCCGCACGCTTCGCATCCTGGGCCTGCGCGAGATCCTGGACAATCCCGCCGAGATGCGCGCCGAGTACGAACGCGAGGGGCTGTGGGACTTCATCGCCGAACACTACGACGCCGTGTGGGTGTACGGGGAGCGCGGGATCTACGACACCGTGCGCGAGTACGAGTTTCCGGAGGCGGTGGCGGCGAAGACCGCCTTCGTCGGCTATCTGCCGAAATACAACGGTCTGCTGCCCCGCGAGGCGGTGGCCTCCGAGCTGGCTTTGGAGGGGCGCCGCCTGGTGGTGGTCACCGCCGGCGGCGGCGAGGACGGCTACCCGTTGTTCGATCACTACCTGGCCGGCCTGGAGGGCGCCCCCGCGGACGCCGGCGTGCTCCACTGCCTGGTGACCGGCCCGGCCATGCCGGCCGCGCAGCAGGCGGCGCTCCGCGAGCGCGCGGCGCGGCCGGATGTGTACTTCACGAACTTCTCCGACCACATGACCTCGCTGTTCGCGGCCGCCGACCTGGTCGTGACCATGGGCGGCTACAACACGGTGACCGAGATCCTCTCCCTCCGGCGTCGCGCAGTGGTGGTGCCCCGGGTGGTGCCGCGGATGGAGCAGTTGATCCGGGCGCAGCGCCTGGCCTCGCGCGGCCTGGTCCGCATGATCCACCCCGCGGAACTCACGCCCGGACATCTCTTCGGGGTGGTCTCGGAGGAGTTGTCCGGCGGGGACAGTCCCATCACCTCCACGCTCGAATTTCGCGGCCACCAGGGGGTCCGGCAGGAACTGGCACGACTCCTGAAGCTCCGCGAACCCGACGGGGTGCGGGACACGCACACCGTGGATGGGGCGAGGGCGAGCGCATGAAGATCCTGTACGTGAACTCGGACCCCGGCGTGCCGCTCTACGGCTCCAAGGGGGCCTCGGTGCACCTGCGCTCCATGGCCGGGGCGCTGGCGCGCGCGGGCCACGAGGTGCGGGTGCTGTCCGAGCGCCTGGGGCCGAAGCCCCCGATGGCCGGGGACGGGCCGGCCTTTCGAGTCGGCGCCTTCCCCGCCGGCCACGTGGACGCCCTCGATCCCGAATCGGCCGCGCTGCGCCGCAACGGCGACGTCCGCGAGCACCTGGTGTGCGAAGCGCTCGGCTGGCAGCCGGACTTCCTGTACGAACGCTACTCGCTGTGGGGCCGCGCCGGAGTGGACGCCGCACGGATGCTGGGGCTGCCCCTGGTCCTGGAGGTGAACGCGCCGCTGGTGGACGAGGCGACGCTCTACCGCGGCCTGCGCCACGCCGACGACGCCCGGCGCCTGGCACGGCACGTCTTCGAGCACGCCTCCGTGGCGCTGGCTGTTTCCAGTGCGGTGGCGGGGCACGTGTGCAGCCTGGGTGCCTCGCCCGCGCGGGTGCGGGTGATGCCCAACGCGGTGGAGCGCGGTCTCTTCGAGAGCCTTCCCCCGCGGGTCGCGGGCCACGGACAGGCGGCGGGGGACACCCTCACCCTCGGCTTCTGCGGCGGCTTGCGCCCGTGGCACGGCGTCAGCGACCTGGCGCGGATCTTCCTGCGCGTCCGCTCCACGGTGCCCGCCGTTCGCCTGCTCGTGGTGGGCGACGGTCCGGCCCGCGCCGAACTGGAGCAGGCCATGGCCGCCGCCGGGGCTGCCGACGCGCTGGAGCTCACCGGCGCCGTGGGTCACGCGGAGGTGCCCGCGCACCTGGCTCGGATGGACGTGGCCCTGGCGCCCTACCCGCCGCTGGAGCCGTTCTACTTTTCACCGCTGAAGCTGTTTGAGTACCAGGCTGCCGGCCTGCCGGTGGTGGCTTCCCGGCAGGGCGATCTTCCGGAATACGTGCGGCACGGCGAGACCGGGTTCCTCTACCCGCCCGGGCACGTGGAAGCCGCCTCGCGCATGGTCCTCGAGCTGCACGCCGACAGGGCGATGGCAGCCAGGGTGGGAGCCGCGTCACGGGCGGGGGTCCTGCGGGACCACACCTGGGACTGCCGCGCCGCCGAGGTGGCGCGGATCGTCATGGAGCTGGCGTCCCCGCGCCGGGTGGCGTCATGAGTCCGGCCGCGGCTGCGCGACGGTTTCCCGCACGCCGGTTCCGGGCGCGCTGGTTCCTCGCGCGCCGGCTCCAGGCGGGACGGGTCACCGCGGGGCGGAGCGCCTGCCTGATCGCGGGCCTGATCGCGAGCCTGGCCGCGGGGCCTCCCGCGGGTTCCACCGCCACGTTTGCGCTCACCGGTCGCACGCAGGTGGAGGGCGGCTACACCTCCAGCCTGTTTGCCGGAGAGGCCAGCCCCACCCCCGACCGCTTCGCCGTGCTCCTCGCGGGCCTTGGCCTGCGTGCCCGGGGCGCGTCGGGGGCCCGCGTGGATCTCAACCTGACCGCCGCTGCGGAGCGCTACGACCAGTGGACGCAGCGTAACGCTGAGCGCTACGAGGCCGAGCTGCGGGCGCGCGCGGGCGCCTGGAGGGCGCGTGCCCGTGGGCGGTACTCACCGGAGGTGTTGCTGTTCCCGGACGCCACGGGCGGGGCGCGCTACCGCGACCGCGAGGGCGTGCTGGAGATGGAGCTGAGGCCGCGTGCAGGGCTCGTTGCGGGCCTGGAACTCCGCTCCCGCGGCGAGCGCTTCGACGCCTCGCACGCCGGGCGCACCAGCGTGCGCAACCGCTGGAGCTACCTCGCGGGATGGGAGCCGGCGCCGGCCACGCGGGCCGCGATCCGATTCGAGAACGAGCGCAGCCGCGCGGACGACTCCAACTACGACTTCTACGAGAACAACCTGGGGCTCTCCGCGGAGGCCCCCGTGGGGCCGGTGGAAGTCCGGCTCGAGACCGTGCAGGGAGTGAGGAACTATTTCCCGGCGAGCCTGTTCGGGACCAACTACCGCCGGCACGACCGCGAGCAGACCTACCGCCTGGAGGTTTCCCGGGACGTGTCCCCCGAGGTACGCATCGTGTTCTCGGAAGAATACCGGCGCCGCGATTCCACGCGGGACTACCGCGATTACCGTCAAAACACCGTGCGCCTCGCGCTGCAAGGGCGCCTTGGACGCTGAATCTCCCCTGGCCGGACCGGAGGTACCTTTCATGAACCTGACGCTGCCCCGTAGACTCGCGATATGGACCGCGGCGGTGGCCGCCGTACTGGCCGGCACGACCCACGCCCAGCCCGCGCCGAGCGCGTGGCCCATGTACCACGCTTCGTCCAGCCACCTGGGCCGCTCCGCCGCCGCGTCGCTGGCTGCGCCCACCCCGCGCTGGAGCCGGGCGCTGCCGGACAGCATCTGGGGATCCTCGCCGGTGCTGGGTCCGGGGCACGTGGCCTACGTGGGGTGCATGGACTCCGCGCTGTACGCCGTGTACACCACCACCGGGGCGGTGAAGTGGAAGTTCAAGGCCGGCGGCGCGCTGCAGTACTCCTCGCCGGCGGTGGCCTCCGACGGGACCGTGTACATCGGAGGCATGGACTCCACCTTCTACGCGGTGGAGCCGACCGGGATGCTGAAGTGGAAGTTCAAGGCCGGCAGCACCGTGCGCTCCTCGCCGGCGATCGCCGCGGACGGCACCGTCCACGTGGGCTCGGGGGACCAGAACGTGTACGCGTTCAACCCGAACGGCACGCTCAAGTGGACCCGCCCCACGGGTGGAAATGTGCGCTCCTCGCCGGCCCTCGGACCGGACGGCACCGTGTACGTGGGCAGCGACGACGGGTTCCTGTACGCGCTCCATCCCGTCGACGGCACGGTGGTGTGGGCGGCGGCGCTGGGCTCCGGCGTGGACCTGGCCTCGCCCACGGTGGGGCCGGACACCACGATCTACATCGGCGCCACCAGCGGGCTGTTCTACGCGATCCGTCCCAACGGCACGCTCAAGTGGGTGGTGAACGCCAAGCACACCATGTACTCCGCGCCGGCCATCGCGCCCGGCGGGGACGTGGTGATCACGATGGGCAGCGACATCTGGGACCTCGACCCCGCCACCGGGAAGATCAACTGGAAGTTCGTCGCCACGGGACTGGTCCGCACCGCGGCCGCGGTGGCAGCGGATGGGACCATCTACGGCGGCAGCGCCGACGGGAACCTCTATGCCCTCACGGCCGCCGGCGCTCTCAGGTGGACCTACCTGGCCGGAGGGCCCGTGTATTCCTCTCCCGCCGTGGACGCCGATGGCTCGGTGTACTTCGGCTCCTTCGACGGGCGCCTGCACTCCCTGGGCTCTTCCGTGGTGGCCGCGCCCGACACCCGCGGCCCCGCGCGGCTCGCCCTGTCCGTGCCCACACCCAACCCCACGCGGGGCGGAGCGCAACTGGCCTTCAGCGCCCCCGCGGCAGGCCGCGGCACGCTCGACGTGCTCTCGGTGGACGGGCGCCGGGTACGGCGCCTCTACGACGGCGCCGTGGACAATTTCACCCGCAGCGTCCAGTGGGACGGCCGCGACGAGTCCGGGAGCCTGGCGACGCCGGGCATCTACTGGGCCGCGCTCCACGCCGGCAGCGGGATGGTGACGCGCCGCCTTACGGTGGTGCGGTAGGAGCCGGCATGGAGGACCTCCCGACCCTGCGCTTCCGTGCCGCCCTGCTGGCACTGACGTTCGCCGCGCCGCTGCTGGCGGGATGCGGGCTGTCGCGACAGGCGCCGCTGGTCTTCCGCGCGTCGAACTACGCCCTGGCGGGCCGCGTGTACCGTCATGGCCGCCCGGTGGCCGATTTCCCGGTGCGCCTGTACGACCAGAACGAGGTGACGCTGCTGGACTCCGTGCGCACCGACGAGGCCGGCGACTACGGCTTCCGTTTCGCGCCCGGGGGGGAGATCGAGGTGCGCGTCGGCGGGACGCAGGCCTCCGACTTCTCGTACGTGCGCGTGATCCGCACGCGCGCATCCGCCGACCAGCGCGACAGCCTGCCGCCCATGGATCTCACCGCGTTCGGCTGCTCGGCCACGGCACCCACGGCCTCGGCCCTGCCCGCGCCGACGTTCTCCGCCCCGCTCACCTTTCGATGGGTGCAGGCCGAAGGACAGCCCGGGGCGAGGTACCAGGTCCGGATCCGCGACGCGGCGGACTCCACGGTGTGGGAGTCGACCCGCGGCCACTTCACCACCGCGGTGTTCAACGGCCTGGGCACGGCGGGGCCATATGCCGGCCTGCAGGTTCCGCCCGGCACGTACAGCTGGCGGGTGAAGGTGCACCTGGACAACCACGTGCAGGCGGCCACGGAAGTCCGTAGCCTCACGTTCACGGAGGTCCGGCCGTGAGCCGCCCGTCCATGACCCGTGCGCCCCGGAGCCGCACGCTCGACACCGGCACGCCCGACACCTGCACGCCCGACACCCGCACGCCCGACACCCGCACGCCCGACACCTGCACGCCCGACACCCGCACGCCCGCGAACCGACTGCCCGTCGTCGCCTACGTGGTGAAGATGTTCCCCCGCTTCAGCGAGACGTTCATCGTGAACGAGATCCTGGAGCTGGAGCGCCGCGGCCAGGAACTGGTGATCTACTCGCTCAAGACGCCGCCGCCCGGGCCGCGCCACGACACCGTGGCCCGGGTGAAGGCCCGCGTGGTGTACCTGCCGCAGTCTCCGTGGCGCGCGGTGGCGCCCATCGCCACGGCGCACTTCGCGCTGTTGCGGCGCAGCCCGGGCCGCTACCTGGGCACGCTGGGCTACGTGCTGGAACGCGCCAGCTGGCCGGCGTTCAAGCGTTTCCTGCAGGCCGGGGTGCTGGTGCGCGACGCGGGGCCACGGGAGGTCCGGCACCTGCATGCGCATTTCGCCACCAGCGCCACGCAGGTGTCCATGCTGGCCGCGCGCCTGTCGGGCGTGACCTACAGCTTCACCGCGCACGCCAAGGACATCTACCTCGACCGGCTGGACGTGGACCACCTGCGCGCCAAGCTGCTTGAGGCGAGCTTCGCGGTGACGGTGAGCGACTACAACCTGCGCCACCTGGAGCGAATCTGCGGCCGCGAGGCCGCCGGGCGGGTGGTGCGCATCTACAACGGCATCGACATTGACCGGTTTCGCGGAGTGGGCGAGGCGCGCGAGCCGGGGTCCGTCCTGTGCATCGGACGGCTGGTGGAGAAGAAGGGCATCGCCGACTTGTTGGAAGCGTGCGCGCTGCTGCTCCGGCGGGGCGCGGATTTCCGCGTTCGAGTGGTGGGTGAGGGCCCGCTGCGCGAGCCGCTGGAGACGCGCGCCCGCGAGCTGGGCCTGGCCGGCCGGGTGCACTTCACCGGTGCGCTGCCGCAGGAGCAGGTCGCCTCGGACCTGCGGCGGGCCGCGGTCTTCGCGCTGCCCTGCATCGTCGCCGCCGACGGCAACCGCGACGGGCTGCCCACGGTGATCCTCGAGGCCATGGCCTCCGGCACGCCCGTGATCTCCACCCGCGTCACCGGGGTCCCGGAGATGGTGCAGGACGGCGTGACCGGCGTGGTGGTGGAGCCCAACCAGCCCGAGGCGCTGGCGGCGGCGCTGGAGCGGATCCTGACCGATCCCGCACTGGCCGCGCGCATGGGCGCCCAGGCACGCCGCGCGGTGGAGGAGAAGTTCCAGTTGCGCGCCAACGCCGGGGAACTGCACCGGCTCATCCTGCAGGTGGTGGCGCGCGACCACAGAGCCGTGCTGCTTGCCGCCGAAGCGGATCGGTCACCCGGACCCGACCGGGAGCCGGCGGCCGGCATGGCGGTGCCCGGCGAAGCGAGGCACGCGTGAGCACCTTCCGCGGCAGGGAGGCGGCATGAACGCCCCGGGCGACCTGGGCGGTTTCCGGCGGCTGTGGCCGCACTTCGCGCCCTACGTGCGCCGCGAGCGCACCGGCCTGGCGCTGGCGGCCCTGGCGTCCGTGGGCCTCACCGCCAGCGAGCTGCTGCAGCCCTGGCCGCTCAAGCTGGTCTTCGACTACGCGCTGAAGCTGCCCCGGCACGGCTCGGTTCGCGGGCCGCTGGCGCCGCTGGCCGCGTGGACCCCCGACTCGCTGCTGCTGCTCTCCGCGGGGATCCTGCTGGCCGCCGCCGCCCTGTCCGGGCTGTTCGGCTATGGCCAGACGTTCTTCCTGTCGCGCGCCGGCCAGCGCATCGTGACCTCGCTGCGCGAGCGCATGTTCGACCATCTCCAGCGGCTCTCGCTGGCATTCCACCGCGGCAGTCGTACTGGCGACCTGCTGGTGCGCCTCACCGGCGACGTCAACGTGCTCTCCGACGTCCTGGTGGAAGCCTCCATGCAGGTCGCCGGGCGGCTGACCCTCGTCGTGGGCATGCTGACGGTGATGTTTCTCGTGGACGCCCCGCTCACGCTGGCGGCCGTCTCGGTGCTGCCGTTCATGGCGTGGGTGGTGCACCGCTACTCGCGGCGCATCCGCCAGGCGGCGCGCAGCCAGCGCAGGCGGGAGGGCGCCATCGCCTCGCGCGCCGGCGAGGCCATCGCCCACATCGCCCTGGTGAAGGCGTTCTCGCGCGAGGCCGAGGAGGGGCGGCGCTTTTCGGAGGAGAGCCGCGCGGTGCTGGACACCGGCGTGCGCGCCAGCCGCCTCCAGGCCACCATGCAACGGGGCGTGGAAGTGCTGGTGGCCGCGGGGACCGGCGCGGTGCTGTGGTTCGGCGTGCACCGGGTGATCGCCGGCCGGCTCACCCCGGGCGACCTGCTGGTGTTCACCGCCTACCTGAAGCAGATGTACCGGCCCATCCGCGACATGGCGGTGCTGGTCAACCGCCTGTCCAAGGCCCATGCCTGCGCTGAGCGCGTGGCCGACATCCTGGAGTCCGAGCCGGAGGCGGAGGAGCGGCCCGGCCTGGCACTCGCCCCGCGCTTGCGGGGGGAGGTGGCGTACGAGGCGGTGGGCTTTTCCTACCGCGACGGTGAGCCGGTGGTGCGCGACGTGTCCTTCCGCGTCCCCGCCGGGGCGCGCGTGGCGGTGGTCGGTCCCACCGGCAGCGGCAAGTCCACGCTGGTCGGCATGCTGGCCCGCTTCCACGAGCCGCGATCCGGGCGCGTGACGGTGGACGGCCACGACCTGCGCAGCTTCACGTTGCGCTCGGTGCGCGAACAGGTGAGCCTGGTGCTGCAGGAGCCGATGCTCTTCGGCGGGACACTGCGCGACAACATCGCCTACGGGCGGCTGGAGGCCACGCAGGCCGAGATCGAGGCGGCCGCGCGCGCGGCGCAGATCCACGAGTTCATCGAGAGCCTCCCCGAGGGCTACGACACCGCCGTGAGCGAGCGGGGCGCCACGCTCTCCGGCGGGCAGAAGCAGCGCCTCGCCGTGGCCCGCGCCATCCTGCGCGACGCGCCGCTGCTGATCCTGGACGAGCCCACCACCGGGCTGGACGCCGAGAGCGAGGCCGCGGTGCATGCCGCGCTGCAGGCCCTGAGCCGCGGGCGAACCACATTCCTCATCACGCACCGCCTGGCGACCGTGGCCAACGCGGACCTGATCGTGGTCCTGGAGGACGGCCGGCTGGCCGGCGCTGGGTCCCACGCCGAGCTGCTGGGCACCTGTGACCTGTACCGCCGCCTGGTGAATCACGAGCTTGCGGGCCATGGAACCCTGGTCGGGTAGCCCCGGGGAGTTCCGGGTGCGGGCGGGCAGGCGCACCGGCGATCCGGTCGTCGCCGCCGATGCCGGGGCCGTCGCGGGCGGTTCCGCCGTCGCGGGCGGCGCGCGCTCCGCCGTGGATGTGTCCCACCTCCCCGCGGACCCCGCCCTCCCCGGGCTCGCGTGGATCGCGACGGGAGGTGGCGGCGCGGCGCCGCCGGCATGCCTGCTTCGGCGGCTCGAGCTGGTGAAGCACCGCCCGGGCAGGCGGATGGTGCTGCGCGCGGTCGCGCCGGGAGCGCACCCGGAGGCGGCGGGGCGGCCCTGCGGAGAGCGCGACGTCTTCCTCAAGCTCTACCACAATGCCCGCGGTGAGCGCCTGGCCCAGCGCCACGGCGAATTGCGGCGGATGAGCGCACGTGGAGCGGTGGCGTTCCGCGTTCCGCCGGTGGTCGGCTTCTGGCCCGCCGCGCGGACGCTGGCGCTGGGCGGCGTGCCGGGCGAGCCGATCGCGGCGCTGCCCGAAGCGGACCTGGCGCGCGCCGCGGAAGCGGCGGGCGAGGCGCTGGCGTCCCTGCACGAATCGGGCTGGCAGCCGGGAAGGGCCTGGTCGCTGGAGGAGGAAGTCGGGGTGCTGGTGCGCTCGATGGGCGAAGGAGCGGCCGCCTTCTCGCACCTCCCCCGCGCGCTGCGCGGCGTCGAGGGATCCCCCGTGCCGCTGCACCGTGACTTCCACCCGGGGCAGGTCCTGTGGGGCGGCCCCCACGGTGTGGCCATCCTGGACTGGGATGACGCCGCCTCCGGCGCCGCCGCCATTGACGTGGGGAACTTCGTGGCGCACTTGGAACTGGAGGCGCTGCGCCACGCGGAGCGGGCGGAATCGTACCGGCTCTCCTCTCGGTTGTTCGCCACGGCCTACTTCCGCGCGCGCGGCACCCACCCGTGGGCGGAACTGCCGGCGTTCATCGCCTCGACCCTGGTGCGTCTCGCGGGAATCGCGCTGGAGCGGCGGGGGGATGAACGGGAGGCGGAGGCGCTGCGCGGGAGGGCCCGGGAGGTGCATCCGGATTGAAGCGGGCGGCCGGGAGGCGCCCGGCCCGGCCACCACGGGCCCCGCTCCCAGGTTCCTTCCCGGGGCGTCAGGAGGGGACCGGCACCTTCTCCCGCAACACCCCTTCCCCCGCCTTCACCGGAACCTGCACCACCATCAGCGTCATGTCGTCCGCCAGCTCGGAGCCGCCGGAGAAGCGGTGCACTTCGTCACGCAGGCAGCCCGCCAGTTCCTCGCCGCTCCAGTGGCGCGGGGCCCGGGTCAGGAACTCCTCGAGTCGTTCCTCCCCGAACAGCCGGCCGGCGGAGTCCACCGCCTCGGTGACGCCGTCGGTGTAGAGCACCAGGCGGTCGCCGGGGGCCAGCCGGGTGAAGCCATCGAAGAGACGGGCGTCGTGGAACGAGCCCAGGATCAGGCCGCCGTCGGCCAGGGTTTCCACCCGGCCCGAGGCGCGGTGCAGCATGGGCGGGTTGTGACCGGCGTTGCAGTAGGTGAGCTCCAGCGTACCGAGGTCCAGGCAGCCCAGGAAGCAGGTGGCGAAGCGGCCCTCGGCGCCGCTCTGGAGCATCAGCTGGTTGATGCGCGCCAGCATGTCGCTCACGCTGCGGAGCTCGTGGGCCTGGGTGCGCAGCGACGCCTGCATCATGCTCATGATCAGCGCCGCGGGCACGCCCTTGCCGCTCACGTCGGCCACCACGAAGAGCGCGCAGGTACCCAGGTCCAGCACGTCGAAGTAGTCGCCGCCGACCTCCCGCGAGGGCTGGTTCAGCCCGAACACCTCCACGCGCTCCCAGACCGGGAAGCTGGAGGGCAGGTAACCGGTCTGGATCTGGCGGGCCAGCGCCAGCTCCTCCTCCAGCGCCACGCGGCGCAGGCTCTCGGCGTACAACGTGGCGTTGCGCATCGCCGCGCCCGTCTGGTTGGCCAGCGTGGACAGCAGCGCCAGGTCCTCGTTGGTGAACCGCCCGCGGGTGTGCTTGCGGCCCAGCGCCAGCACCCCCAGGACGTTGCCGCCGTGCTCCACCGGAACGAACAGTTGCAGCCCGGATCCGCCCGCTGCCAGCCGGAAGGCCTCGGCGGACACCCGGTCGGGCCAGCCCGGCGTGGACGGGTCCGAGAGGTCGCGCAGGTCCTGGGGCCCCTCGCCCAGAGTCTCCGCGAGCAGCAGCTCACCGCAGCGCGTGATCCTGGGATCTCCCGCCAGCTCGCGGCCGGGCTGTGCACGCCTCTCGCTGTCATAGGCCGCGAGCGGGACGAACCCCACGCCGTCGCGCCGGAACAGGGCGCAGCGCTCCACCAGCAGGGACTCCCCCACCGACCCGGCCAGCCGCTCGGCGAGCGCGCGGATGTCCAGGATGGTCACGATGTCGCGCGAGAGCGCCTGCAGCACCGTGCGCCCCTCCCGTCGGTCGCGGCCGAGGTAGCCCTCCACCACGTCCTCCACGCGCTGCACCAGCGGCTGCAGCGTGGAGAGCGCCAGCACCAGCAGCAGCGGCTCCACCAGGCGCCAGTCGAACGCGCCCCACCGGGTGAACACGTCCTTCACGAAGCCGGAGACCAGGATGGTGGCCATGGACAGCGCCAGCGCGGGCAGCAGGAACAGGATGCTCCGCCGCAGGATCAGTCCGGCGTCCAGCAGCTTGTGGCGGACGATGGCGTAGGCGATCGAGCCCGAGCCCAGCGCCAGCGCCACCGCCACCAGGGCCGGCCGCAGGCCGCCCTGGACGAAGGCCCGGATGCCGAAGATGTTGGGCAGTGGCTCGGCCAGCACGTACAGGCCCAGGCACAACCCCAGGCCCCAGGCCATCACGCGCAGTTGCGCCTTGAGCCTCGGGCTGCGCATCTCCGCGAGGCGTCCCCACAGCACCGCCGCGGTGCCACCCACGTAGGCCAGGTTCACCAGCGAGAACAGGAACACGTGTGCGTCGTAGAAGAGCATCAGCACCAGGCGCAGGGTGCGCACCGGCCCGCCCAGCCAGTCGGAGGAGCCCCGCGGGCTGGGCAGGAAGAACGTCCCCTGGCTCTGCTCCGCCACCACCGCCAGCGCCAGGTGGATGATGTAGGGCAGGAAGATCAGCGCCCCCACCGAGGGGATACGCCGGAACCACTTCACTTCCTGGGGGAAGAGCAACACGAACAGCAGCAGCGACGGGAAGAAAAACTGCCACACCAGGGTGATGTAGCGGCCGAGGTCGGCCTGGGCGCGACTCACCGGGGCGTTCACGGCGCGAGCGGAAAGCTCCACGCCGACCTCCAGGGAGGCCAGCCCGGCGAAGGCGAGCATCACCGCGGCGACACGGTTCAGCCTCTGGCGCGGGTCGGCGCGGAAGAGCGCCACGCCCAGCACCATGATGAGCGCACCCAGCGAAAAGCTCAGGGCGGCGCCCCACAGAAGGAGGGGCATTCCTGGGGATCCTCCGGGGAGTGTCGGCCGTGGCCGTGGGACAGCGCATCCCACTATATCCAAGGACGTGCGGCGGGGCCAGCGGGTTGCCGTGAATGCGCTGCCGAAAGGAAGTTACCGGGAGATAACCGCGCGGGAAAGCCGGGGATTCGCCCTGGATCGCCGGGCCGGGACTGCGGCTACCGGACCGCTGCGGGCTCCGATTTCGTCGCCCGCCGCCACCACCGCAGCCAGCGGGTGCGGCGCCGGCCCAGGAGGCCATGCAGGGCGGCACGCAACTCGACGATCGAGAGGTTGCGCCGAAGCTCGCCGTCCACGGCGAGCGAGACGTCCCGGCGCTCCTCGCTCACCACCACCACCACGGCGTCGGTCTCCTCGGCGAGGCCCAGGGCGGCGCGATGCCGCATCCCCATGCGCGGCGCGGGCGGCAGGTTCTGCGAGAGGGGCAGGATGCTGCCGGCGGAGAGCAGGGTGTCGCCCGAGATCATCACCGCGCCGTCGTGCAGCGGGGAGCCGGGCGTGAAGATGGTCACCAGCAGCTCGGAGCGCACATGGGCGTCCAGCCGCGAGCCGGTCTCCACGTAGTTCATCAGGCCGATGTCGCGCTCCAGCACGATCAGCCCGCCCCACTTGCGCTCGGAGAGCTGCTCCACGGCGCGCGCCACCTCGTGCAGCACGCCGCGCTGGCCCACGCGGAACAGCTGCGACAGGATGGGCACCTGCCCCAGCTGCGCCAGCGCGCCGCGCAGCTCGGGCTGGAAGATGACCACGAAGGCCACCACCCACACCGTCTTCAGTGTGTTGAAGATCCAGTTGAGCGCGGAGAGCTGGAGGTACTGCGCCAGCATGGACACCAGCACGATGAAGATCAGGCTGGCGAACATCTGGGCCGCGCGCGTGCCCTTCACCCGCAGGAAGAGGCGGTAGAAGAGGAAGGCGACCAGGAGGATGTCGAGGACATCCAGGAACCAGTGCTGGTGCAGGTGGAACATGATCGGAGTCTACCAGACCGCGAGCCGGTTCAGATACCCCAGCCGCGCACGGCGTCGCGGAATCCCTGGGCCCGGCGGCGCTCGTCCTCGGTGGCCTCGGCCATGTCGTGCAGGCCGTACTCCAGCTCGAGCTCCAGGGCGTCGTGGAAGCAAGTGATGGCCTGGTCCAGGTGGACGTCGCGTTCGCGCGGGCTCAAGCCCTGGGTCTCGGCGCGGGCCACCAGGCACAGTCCCAGGTTGTGGAGGGCGCCGCTGCGCCCGGCGGCATAGTCGCCCCGGGAGAAGGCCTCGATGGCATGGCGGTAGCAGGAATCGGCCTCGACCAGCGCCGCGTCACGGCCGCCGCCGCGGCACTCCAGCAGGCTCAGGCTTCCCAGCAGCGACCAGGCCTGGCCGGCCAGGTCGGGCTCGTCCTCGGCCTCCAGCCGGGGCAGCGCGGCCTGCAGGTGGGCGCGGGCCTCGATGCGCTTCTCGGGGGCGACATCCTCGGGCCCCACCAGCGCCGTGCCCAGAATGAACCGGGCCAGCGCCGCGTCGGCCTCCTCCCGCGTCCGCACCGCCTGCGCCAGCGCATTGCGCGCCAGCTCCGCGGCCTCCCCCCACTGTTCCGACTCGAGCGCCAGGTAAGCCTGGTCCAGGTGGCTGGTCTTGCGGTCAGGTCCCATGACTTCGCACCGCCTCCGAGGTCGCCAGCGCGTCGCGCGTGGCCTTCACGTCGTGCACCCGGAAGATCCGGGCCCCGTTCTGGAAGGCGCACACGGCGGCCGCGAGGCTGCCCGCGAGGCGGTCCGTGGGCGACGCCCCCGTGACCACTCCAAGGAAGGACTTGCGGGAGACTCCGACGGCGACCGGGACGCCCAGGTCGCACAGCGCGCGCAGGCCCGCGATGAGCCGCAGGTTGTGCTCGAGCGCCTTGCCGAACCCGATGCCCGGGTCCACCGCCAGTCGCTCGCGCGGGATTCCCCGGGCTTCCGCCGCGTGCAGGCGGTCTTCGAGGAATGCGCGCACCTCAGCCACTACATCGGCATACGTCGGAGCGTTCTGCATTGTTTTCGGGCTTCCCTGCATGTGCATCAGCAGGACCGCGGCGCCGCGATCGGCGGCCAGGGCGGCCATGGCCGGATCGGCCAGGCCGGTGACGTCGTTGACCAGCGTGGCCCCCGCGTCCAGGGCCCCGCGAGCGGTCTCCACATTTCTCGTATCCACCGATACTGCAACGCCTTGTGAGACAAGCCCGGCCACCACCGGGACCACCCGGGCGGCCTCCTCCCCGGGACTCACGGGCTCCGAGCCGGGCCGGGTGCTCTCGCCGCCGACATCCACCCAGTCGGCGCCCTCGGAGCGCAGTTCCAGGCCGCGCGCGATGGCGTCCCCGGGCGCGAAGTAGCGCCCGCCGTCGAAGAACGAGTCGGGGGTGACATTGACCACACCCATCAGGGTGAAGGGGCGGTCCGGGTTCAGGATGGCGTGAACGCGCCTGGACGCGCCCGGGTCGGGGGGTGTCATGGCGGGGATTGTAGCGCAACCGCGGCGGTGGGGGGCCGCCCCGGAGCGGGCACTCGCCGCGCGGAGGCACGCCCGGGGCCAGCGCCCGGGGGCCGGGTGCACCCCGGAGGCGGCTACACCCCGAACCAGCTCGTGATCTTGAGCATGAACACGTTGTCCGGCTTGCGCTGGAAGAGGGCCTTGAAGTCGCGACGGAAGCTGAAGTCGCCCGTGGGCACGGTCTCCTCGCGGGTCTGCTGCCAGATGAAGTACAGGGTGGACCCGGGGCGGTATTCCCACCGCAGGACCGCGTTCCCGCGCAGGGAGCGGAAATTGAAGTCCGGGTTGTCCACCCGGATCTCCACGGGAGTGCCGGGGCCGCCGGGATTGATGACGTAGGTGTTCGTGGTGTCGAGCTCGATGGAGCCGCGGTCCTGCCCGTAGACGTCGAAGTCGAAGGTGCCCGGCGCACGCAGCTCCTTGAATCCGGAGTACGCCCCGGAGGAGACCAGCGGTTGCAGGTACAGCTGCAGGCTGACGCGCGGCGAGAAGGTCCAGTTCACCCGCGTGCCGAGCGACAGCGTGGTCTGATCAATGGTGGCGTACACGTACCGCCTGCCGTAGGTGGCCGTGGCGGAGGGATCCGGTGCGGTTTGCACGTACTGGGCCAGCACGTGCGAGCGGTCCAGCTCCGGCCCGACCGTGATCTGCAGTCCCGGGCGCGGGTGCACGCTCAGCCCGGCCTCGTAGGACTCCCCGTGGCCGCCGCGGTCATTCCACCAGTGATACAGCTCCGCAAACGTCGTGTAGGCCTTGCGCGAGTCCGAGAACACGCCGACCCCGAACTCATTGCCGTTGGCCGTCCGCGTGATGGGCCCGCCTCGAGTGAGCTGGTCGTTGTACACGGAGGGGGACCGGGTGAAGGTGCCATTCACGCTCCAGTAGTTGGCCAGTTCCGCGTTGGCCGAGAGCGCGTATCCGGCGGTGATGAGCTTCCCACCGTAGTTCCAGGCGTGATACGTGTACGGATAGACGCGGTAGTTGCGGAACACCTTCCCCGGACGGTCCTGCTTGTACAGGATGATCGTGGCGAAGGTGTAGCGGTCGGCGCGCGTCACGTAGCCCAGGTCGTTGGATTCGTACTCGGGGCTCATGAACTGCGTGGTGACCGATCCCAGCCAGTGCTCGCCGCTGTTCTTGGCCAGGGACAGCGCTCCCTGGTACCCGCTCAGCCACGTGCGCGTGGCGTCGTACTGCACGTGCCCCTGGTCGGGCCGCTGGAAGTAGTGTGCGCTGGAGCGCTGCGTGGCGGCGATGGCCGTGGCGCTGCCGCGCACGTAGCTCTGCGCGTAGAACCCGTCCAGCGACCACTCGCGGTTGTGCCAGGCCTGGTTGAAGTCCACTCCGCCCAGGTAGGCGGCGGAGCGCAGGCTGGAGCGGAGGTCCGGGGTCTCGAGCCCGCGGTTCGCCGCCGAGAGCAGCACCCCCACCGAGGTCATGCCGTCGCGGAGGTCGCGACGCACCCGGCCCACGAAAAAGTTCGTGGGAGGTTCCACCTCCGACTCGCCTCGCGCGCCGTCGCCGTCCACGAAACGTGCGCGCATGCGGCCGGTCACGGCGTCCAGCAACCCCAGGCTCCAGCCGCCGCGAGTCTTTCCGGTGAGCTTCACCGCGCCGAGGATGGTGCTCTGGTCCGGCTCGTCCACGTGCGCGTAGCCGTTGTCCGAGATCGAGAGATGCGGCGGGCGCCCGATGCGCCGGGAATAGATGGTCTCGCCGAACCCGAAGTTGTTCAGGCTGCGATAGCGGCCGAAGGAGAAGTAGCCCGCGCCCTCCACGAAGAAGGGTCGCTTTTCAGAATAGAACGTCTCGTAGGCGCTCAGGTTCACTTCCGCGGGGTCCACCTCCGCCTGGCCGAAGTCCGGGTTCACCGTCGCGGTCACGCTCAGGTCGCGCCCGATGTCGTAGCGCATGTCGAGCCCCATGCCGGCGAAGTAGTCGCTGCCGCTGCGGAAGGGGTTGCCGGCGGCCACGTCGCGGTACTCGGCCCGCGAGGATACATAGGGCACGATTTCGAGATGTCGCCGCGAGGGCAGCGGTCCCAGCCCGGTGAGCATCCCGTAGCGGCTGACGCCGCCGCTCTGGCTCTTGGGCGTGAAGGCGAACACGTCCAACTCCTGCTTGCGGTGGATGAAGCGCTCGAACTGCACGCCCCAGGCGGCATCCCGGGCCGCGTTGTAGTGCAGCTGCGAGAGGGGAATCCGCATCTCGGCGCACCAGCCCAGCGAGTCCACCGTGGCCGAGCCCTCCCACACCGCGTCCCACGAGCCGTCCTCGTCGCCGCTGGAGTGCACCACCGCGTCGCGCAGCGCGCCGGCGGGGTTCACGCGGAAGTTCGTGGCGGTGAGGTGGTCCCTGAAGGTGTCGAAGAACACTTCGAACAGGTCGGACTGGCTGTCCTCGTCACGGCGCGCCAGGCGGGCGCGGATCCTGGAAGGCTCGCTGTCGTACATGCGCGCCCCCACGTAGATCGCGTCGTCGTCCACCAGGACCCGTACCTCGGTGCGCTCGGAAGCCGGCTGGCCCTCCTGCGGGTCGCGCTGGCGGAAGTCGCGGAACGGGGTGGCGGAGGACCAGGAGGATTCATCGAGGCGCCCGTCCACGCGCATGGTCCCGGACGCGCGAACGGCTTTCAGGGAGGGCAGGGCGGGCGCGAGCCGCGCCAGGGAGGTGTCCGGGGAGACAACCGCGTCGGAAGCGGACCCGGTGGCTTGCGCCCGGGCGGACGGGCTCCACGGCAACAGCACCACCGCCGGAACGCAAACCAGCAGCAGCGCCAGGCACTTACGGCGCATGTGAGGGACTCCCGTCAGCGGGTCGGACGGCCTCCCGGGCCGCGCGCACAGGGACGCACCGTTCCTTGGGACGTGGCGCGACCGGGATGGGTTGCACGCGTCGGGACGGGGCTGGGTGGATCGGTGGGCAGGATACACCAGGCGGGCGGGGGCTGCCCACGCCGACGCTCGCGGGGTCCTCGGAGACCTCTTCCGGGGCGCGGGTGAGGATTGTGCCGAGTGGTTCCTACGCGTGTTGCGGGATGAGCCTTCTTGCCACCGCGGCCGCCAGCAGCACTGCGCCGAAGGTGCATACCACCGTCGCCGAGGTGGGGGTGTCGAACTTGTACGACAGGGCCATGCCGGCCACGCTCACCACCGCGGAGACTGCCCAGGCGATCGCCAGGCGGCGGCCGAAGGACTCTGCGAAGAGGGAGCCGATCACGGCGGGCACGATCAGGAAGGTGAACACCGGCAGTACTCCCACGAGGCCCACCGAGGTGGTGACCATCACGGCGAACGTGACGTAGAAGAGGAAGTCCCACGCCTTCCCGCGCGCGCCAGGGCCCACGGCAGCATCGTGGCCGGTGGAGATGGCGATGAGCGGCTTGCGTGCCAGGAGGTGGACGAGGCCCAGGCCGGCGTACACGGCGTAGAGGCGCACCACGTCCTTCGTGGAGATGGCCAGCATGTCGCCGGCCATGAAGTTCTTGAGGTCTTCGGCGCCCTCGGGGTGGCGGTTGAGGACCAGGAACACGGCGGCGTAGGACACCGCCCACACGATGCCGATGACCGCCTCCTGCGGCACGCGCCGTTCGTCGGTGCGCGCCAGGGCGAAGAGCAGCGCGCCGGCGAATGCGAACCCCAGGCTCAGGAAGTAGGTGGGCCCGGAGTGTATGTCGAGACCCATCACCATGGCCACCGCGGCGCCCAGCGTGGCGATCTGCGCCAGCGACAGGTCGAGGAAGATCACCCCCCGCCGCACCACGTGCAGCCCCATGTAGGAGTGCAGCCCGCCGATGGCCAGGCACGCCAGCAGCGGCAGCGACATCAGGACCAGGACGTCGTTCATGGCCTCAGGCCCCCCTGCCCAGCGCCTGGGACAGCAGCGAGATCTCCCGGTCGAACAGCTTGAAGAAATCAGAAGCCTCCCTGTCGCCGCCCACGGAGGAGGGCATCAGCACCACCTTCGCACCGGTCTCGCCGGCGATCTTCTCGGCCAGCCTCGGGTCGAAGTAGCGCTCCACCAGGATCAGCTTCACGCCCTCGGCGCGGATCCTCCGGGTCAGGTCCACCACGTGGTTGGCGGTGGGCGGGATACCCGGCTTGGGCTCCACGAAGTCCACCACCTGGAGGCCGAACGCCTGCGCGAAGTACGGCCACGACCGGTGGTAGGTGACCACCTTCATCCCGGAGAGCCCGATATCGGCGGCGCGCTTCTTCCAGCGCGCCACGGACGCTGCCAGTCGCGTCTTGAAGTCCGCGAACCGACCCTCGTAGTACGCCCGGTTCGCGGGGTCCACGCGCACCAGGCCCTCCAGGATCGCCTGGCCCATGGGCGCTCCGTTGGCCGGGTCCGTGTAGTAGTGCGGGTTGCCCAGCGGGTGGATGTCGCCCTGCGCGCGCGACACGCTGGCGGGCACCTCCAGCATCCTCACGTAGGCGGATGCGTCCACGAACCCCGGCGTGGCGGGCTGGATGTCCGGGTTGCGCGCGCCGGTGAGCAGGCTGGGCACCCAGCCCGCCTCCAGCTCCTTGCCGATCTGAACGAACAGGTCGGCGCGGCGCAGCTTCACCATCAGGCTCGGCTTGGCGGGCACGAAGTGCGGGTCCTGGTCGCCGCCGGAGAGGGCGGTGACATTCACCCGGTCGCCGCCGATCTCCCGGGCGATGGACGCGAGATCCGCGGTGGTGGTGACCACCTCGAGCGTCTTCGCCCCCGCGGGCGCCGGCGCGGCGGCAGGAGCGGCGAGGCACAGGAGGGCGAAGGCCGCGACGGTGGCCGGCCTGCTGGGCATGGACTTCATGGAATCACTCCTCCCGGATGGCCGGGATCGTCGTCTGCTGCCTGGACGGGTGCCCCGCGATGTGCGGCGGGCGGACTCGTCGCGATAAGCCTGGGATGGGTGCGCCACGCGCGCCCGTCGCGAGTGGCCTTGAACGGGTGCGCCCCGCACGCACGCGGCGTTCGCAATCTAGAACGGGTGCGCCCCGTGCGGACCGATGTTGAACGTCACCTTCAGGAAGCCATTCCAGTCGTCGGTGCCCGAAGCGGTGCGCACGCGCCGGACCTGGGCACTGACCAGGCTGAACTCGCTGGGTGTGAAGGTGAGGAAGCCCAGCTGCCCGGTCTGATGGCCGGTCGAGGCGAACGTCTGCGCGTAGTCGAATCGCGCGCCGACGTGCCAGCGGCGCGCGAACTGGTAGTCGGCGTAGGTGAACAGGCCGCGGCGCGTGACCTTGCCGGGCGCGGGGAGATCCGGGTACGCGTGCGCGGCACTCTCGGTGGCGCGCGCCAGGTAGCCCTCCGCCTGCCAGGTGAAGGAGCGATAGATGGCCCGCGCGGGCCGCTTCCAGCGCACCGTGAGCTCCCCGCCGAACACCTGCGCGCGGCTGTCCGACCCGGCCAGGCCGCCGGTGGCCTCCGGGCCGGTGGGCCCGTCGGCCACGGAGGCGGACAGGTTCACGTTGGTGGCGTCGTCCAGGTCCAGGAACGCGGCGGCGCGCCCGATGTAGAGCAGGTCGCCGCGCCGCTCGGTGCGCGCGAAGATGCCGCCGGACTCGCCCGTGGGCGGCACGGTCACCTCCACGTCCAGGCTGGCGTAGAAGGGCAGCGGCGCCAGGTACGACGCGGACACTCCCGTCGAGGAAAGACCCTCTCCGCCGAAGAGCGCCTCGGTGGCCAGCGGCCGGTCGGCGAAGGGGGTCTCCCCCGCGTGCGTCATGTTGAACTTGCCGAACCTGTTGCGGAATTTCCCCAGCTTGAGCCCCAGCCCGGCCGGGAGCTGTGTGAGCGTAAGGTAGCCTTCCTCGAGGTCCAGGCCGCCGTCGCCGGCCACCGACATGAAGAAGTCAGCGCGGGCGTAGGGGTCCACGTCGGCCTGCAGACCGATCTCGGCCTCGCGCAGTTCCATCGCGGGATCGGTCACGCGGCGCGAGCCCACGTTGGCCTGCAGCCAGCAGATCACGCTCAGGTTGGGGTTCAGCGCGTTGCCGGAAGCCGCCGGCGCGGGCGGGGGTGGGGCGCCGTCCTGCGCCCGGGCTGGGGGCGCGGAGAGTGCGAACACCACGAGGAAACAGGCAGAGAGCGCCAGGCGCGACCCAGGATTCATGGGTGACTCCTCGTTGGGAAGTGTCGAAGACCGGGAACGAAGTGCTCTACCGGGAGCCCGGCTTCAAGGGGTCCGGCCCGCGCAGGGCGGCCGGGAGCCCGGGGGCTCCGGGAGCGTGAGCGATGGCGTTGGCGTTGGCCCGCGACCGATGGTGCCGGAATCCGGGCCCGGGAGGGTCAGGCGGAAGGTGGGGCGCGGAGCGGAGGCCGGGCGAACGGAACGGAGACGACCGCCCGCAGGAGCGGCGGCGTGAGGGTGCGCACTGCCGGGAGCGGCTCGCAGACCGGCGCCGTGTCATTCCCGGAGACGGTCGCGGTCCGGAGGTCCTTGCACGCGTTGCAGTGACCGTCGCCTGCGTGCAGGTGGAACGGGGCAAACGCCACCCCCAGGCCGACCAGCGTCAGCAGGGAGAGCAGCGCCACGCGGGCCAGGACGGCCGGCAGGTGCCTCGGGGCGGGGCTCGAAACGTGCGTCATGACACGTATTTGGATGCGCGAAAGGGCCCCGGGTTTGCCCCGAAGTTCAGCCGGGGGGGTTCCGATAAGATGAGACATGGACATTCAGCCCTCCCAGGCCGCCGACGCCTCGACCGCCTGGCTGCCCGTTGCCGCCGTGGGAATCACGCTCCTGGTGTTCGCCGTGGCCCGCCGGGCGGAGCGCATGTATCAACGCGTCATGGACTTGAATCGTGACCGCCTGGACCTGCTGGAGCGGGGCCTGCAGTCCTCCCCGCTGCGCTCCCGGCTGGAAGCGCTGGCGCTCCAGGTGGAACACGCCGCTCCGGCCTCCGCCGCGGCGCGCAGGCTGCTGCTGTTCGTGCTGCTGGTGCAGTGGGCGGTGTGCCTCGAGGCGGTCCTGCACCGCCTGGCCACGTCCGGCTCCCCGTGGGCCTGGATGGACGCGACCTGGGTCTCCGCCCTGGTGGTCTCCAGTGGCTGGATGTGGCGCGTGGTGGGCGACGCCGCCCGGGCCGCCGAGGAAACCACCGCGCACGCGCGCCGCTACGAGTTCCTGCTGGTCAGCTCGATGCGGAAGAAATCGTAACTTCCCCGGTCTTCGATCGCCCCCCCGGGCCCTCCCCACTCATCAAAACCACATAGATCCCGATCCCCACCCTGCTATCCTGAGGCCAATATGAGCGCGCCCGCCACGCAATCCCCGATGATCAGCCACTACCGGCTCCTGGAGCGCCTCGGTCAGGGCGCCATGGGCGAGGTGTGGCTGGCCGAGGACACCCAGCTGCCGCGCAAGGTCGCGGTAAAGCTGCTGCCCGCGCACCTGGCGGCCGACCCCGAGGCGGTGGAGCGGCTGCTGCGCGAGGCGGAGGCGGCGGCGAGCGTGGACCATCCGGGCGTGGTCACCGTCTACGAGGCCGGCGTGGAGCGCGGCCGGCCCTTCCTGGTGATGCAGCTCGTGGAGGGGCCGACCCTGGAGGAGCGGCTGGTCGCCGGCCCGCTGCCGCTGGAGGAGGCGATGGCCATCGCCCGCCAGGTGGCCGACGCGCTCGCCGAGGTGCACGCGCTGGGGATTGTCCACCGCGACCTGAAACCCGCCAATATCGTCCTCAGCCCGCGGGGCCCCCGGATCCTCGACTTTGGCGTGGCCCGGGTGAAGGGCGCGCCGGGCATGACCATGACCGGCGCCGCGGTGGGCACGCCGCACACCATGAGCCCCGAGCAGCTCCGCGGGCAGCTTCCCGACAACCGCTGCGACCTGTGGGCCCTGGGCGTGATCCTGTACGAGTGCCTGACCGGCAGGCGCCCGTTCGACGGGGACTCCTTCGACGCGGTGGCCTACCAGGTGCTGAACGTGCAGCCGCCCGCGGCGTCCACGCTGCGCGCGGGCATCACGCAGGACCTCGACTTCATGCTGCTCAAGTTGCTGCGCAAGGACCCGGCGCACCGCTACTCGCGGGCCGAGGACCTGCTGGCCGACCTGAACAGCTGCTGCCTGGTGCACGATCCGGCCCCGACCGGAGACGCGCCGCCCACGCCGCGGCTGGCGGTGCTGCCCTTCGAAGTCATGAGCCCCGAGGGCAACGACGCCTTCCTGGCCGCCGGCCTGGTGGAGGACCTGGTGGTGGACCTCTCCCGTGTCGGGGGCCTGCGGGTGGCCTCGCGCGCCGAGGTGGCGCCCTACCGCGACCGGCCGGTGCCCCCGCGCACGCTGGCGCGCGAGCTCGGGGTGGACCACGTGCTCACCGGCAGCGTGCGCCGCGCCGGAAACCGCGCGCGGATCAGCGCGCAGCTGATCCGGGCCGCGGACGGCCACACGCTGTGGGCCGAGCGGTTCGACCGCACGCTGGAGGACCTCTTCGACGTGCAGTCGGAAGTGTCGCGCAAGATCGCGGAGGCGCTGCAGGTGACGCTCAAGCCCGAGGAGCGCCGGATGCTGGACCAGGCGCCCACCGGCGACGCGGAAGCCTACTCGCTCTACATCCAGGCCCGCCAGCTCCTCGAGCAGGACACGCCGGAATCCAGCCGCCGGGCCGAGGCCATGCTGGATGAATGCCTGGCGCGGGACCCGGACTTCGCGATGGCCATCGCCGCGCTGGCGGAGGTGTACGCGCGCCGGGCGTGGCAGTTCCGCGACGCAGGCGCGTCGAAGCGGGCCCTCGAGCTCGCGGAGCAGGCGCTGGCGCGGGATCCCAGCCTGGTGGACGCGCTGTACGCCCAGTCCACGGTGTACTACATGCAGGACCCCGGCAAGTTGCTCGAGACGTTGAAGCGGCTGCTGGCGCTGGACCCCGACCATCCCAAGGCGCTGGAGTGGGCCGCGTTCTCGTACCTGTCGCTGGGGGAACCGGAGCGCGCGCTGCCGATCTACGAGAGACTGCTGGAGCGCCACCCCGAGCTCTACGCGGCGGCCACGTTCCTGCCCAGTTGCTACGCGGCGCTGGGGCGGACGGAGGACGCGGCGCGGGCCGGGCGGCAGGCCCGCGAGCGGCTGGTGGAGTACGTGTGGGGCAACCCGCGGGCGGGACACGCCCGCTCCATGCTCGCGGTCAGCCTGGCCCGCAACGGGGACACCCATCAGGCGCTGCAACAGAGCGAGTGGGCGCTACAGTCCTCGCCGGAGGATGTGCGGGTGGCCTACAACCGGATCTGCACGCTGGCCCTGCTGGGCGAGAAGGACGCGGCGCTGGACGCGTTGGAGCGGTTCAACCGCTGGCTGGATGGCATCAACCTGCAGGGCCACGACTGGATCGGGCGCGACCCGGACCTGGCGGCCCTGCACGGGGATCCGAGGTTCGAGCAGATCGTCCGGAAGGACTGAACCGACGTGACCTCGCCCGCCCGCCGGGCGGCGCCGTCGGCCCGCCCCGGCGGAGGCGTCGGCCCGGCCCACGCCGCCCGCACCTACTTCGCGACCTCGATCTTCTCGAGATCCTCCAGGTACAGTTCCGGCAGCTTCCAGTGCTTCGCGCCGTCCACGATGGTCTTCTTGTACCGCGCGCCGGGCGCGAAGTGCCTTCCCGTCGGGACGGCGTGATAGACGAGCGCCTCCAGCGGCTTCTTCTCCCGGCCGCGGTCGAGCACCGTGACCGTGCCCCGGGTGTACTGGTTCCCGGCGCGCCCTTCCTTGTAGCCCTCGTACCCGTCCAGGCTGTCCAGGTCGGCCTGCGTCAACTCGTACACCACGCCCCACACCGCGTGCCCGGAGTCGGCCACCACGCCGGCCACCCCCCCGCCCTGCCAGGTCACGGACGTGCGCGGGAACGCCAGCCGGTGGTTGGGCAGCTTCGCCACGCAGTGGAACTTCGCGCCCGGGCAGCGCTTCTGCATCTGCGGCCAGTTCATGTTCGACCCGTACGCGAAGTAGAGCATCATCAGGACCGCCTGGAAGAGGGTGGCGTGCGTTCTCATCGCGACCTCACTTGCCGGTGGTGGCGCCCTCGGGCGCGGCCGCGGGCTTCTCCGTGGATCCGGCCGCGCCGGCCGCGGGACTCGTCGCGGGTGACCGGCGCTCCTCGACCGCCGGGCTCCCCGTGGGCGCCGGGAGGCTCTCCGCGGGCAGCGGCGGGGAGCCGAACGCGCGCCTGCCCACCGTGACCGCCGCCCCGTGCTCGTACACCATCTTCCCGCCGATGTGGCCCGTGTACAGGACCACCCCGCACAGCACCGCCAGCGCCAGCACGAACAGCGCGCGGGTGCTCCCCCGGTAGCGCTTGCGCACGGCGATGCGCCACATGCACAGCACCACGGCCAGCGCGGCGGTGATGAACGCCAGTGTTTCGTGCCGCTCGATCAGATCGTGCAGCAGCGGCGGCTGTGGCTCGCCCAGGAGCTCCTCGCCCGCCAGCCCGGTGGCCACGGAAACCAGGGCGCCCAGCGCGCCCAGGAACAGGGCGGCGCGCCCCGCGTCGTGGAGCGACTGCCGCTTGAAGATCAGGCCCAGCAGTTCGAACACGAACGCCCCGGCCAGGAGCCCCAGGGGAAAGTGGACGAAGGCCGGATGGTTCGGGATGAGCGTGTTCACGGATCTCCCTCCAGGGTTCATCCTACGTCTTCTGCTTCTTCTTCTCCGCCGCCGGGAACAGCACGTTGTTGAGGATCAGCCGGTAGCCCGGCGAGTTCTTGTGCAGCGACAGGTCGGTGGGCGGATCGTAGATCTGGTGCTGGAAGTCCTCCGGGTCGTGCCCGCCGAAGAAGGTGAACGTGCCGCGGCCGTACTGGCCGTGGAGGTACTTCACCTCGTCGGTGTTCTCCACCGAGGCCAGCACCGTCACGTACGGCTTGAGAGTGCGGCGCCGGAACGCGGTGCTCTGGCCCAGGAAATCGGGCACGGCGTTCACATGGTCCTGCGTGAGCATGGTGGGCACCGGGTCCTGCTTGGCGGAGAACTCGAACAGCGTGAAGTAGCTGTCCGGCCCGCGCAGCATCACCTCCTGGGTGCAGTCGATGTCCGAGAAGGTGTTGGCGATCAGCGGGTTCATCTCCAGGCGGAAGTTACGGAACGCGAAGGTGCCGGTGAAGTCGAGCTTCTGCTGGGCCGCGGGGTCGGCGGGATCGCCGTCGTAGATGTCCGCGGCGATGTCGGTGTTCTCGGTGGCCAGCGCGATGTCGTAGGTGTCGGTGGCCGAGCACATGGCGAACATGAAGCCGCCGGCGGCCACGTAGGCGTGGATCTTCCGCGCCACCGCGTGCTTCAGCTCGGTGACCTTGCGGAAGCCCAGCCGCTTCGCCACGGCCTCGTTGGCATCCACCTGCTCGTGGTACCACGGGGCGTCGCGGAAGCCGGCCCAGAACTTGCCGTACTGGGCGGTGAAGTCCTCGTGGTGCAGGTGCAGCCAGTCGTACTTGGCCAGGTCGCCGCGCAGCACTTCCTCGTCCCACAGCGACACGTAGGGGATCTGCGCGTAGGTGAGCGCCAGGGTGACGGCGTCGTCCCAGGGCAGCGTGTTGGGCGGCACGTACACCGCCACCCGGGGGGCCTTTTCCAGCTTCACCGACTCCATGTTGTTCTCGGCGATGGTGGCCTGGATCTGCGCCACGTCGGCCGCGGTGGCGGATTCCACGGTAACCCCGCGCAGCGACGCCTCGCGCAGCAGCCCCGTGAACTCCTCCGGCACCAGGAAGGATCCCCCCCGGTAGTTAAGAAGCCAGTCCACGCGCTGCTCCTGCTGCAGAATCCAGTAGGCCAGGCCGTAGGCCTTCAGGTGGTCCACCTGCTGGTCGTCCATCGGGACGAGCACCGCGGCGGCCGCGGGGAGCGCGGGGAGGAGCAGGAACACGCTGAAAATCAGTGCCCGGGTGCGCGCGCCGAACCGCGGGGCGGCCGGCCGGTCGGACCCGCCCGCCCGCGCAGGGCTCTCATCCCCTTGCCCGGGCCTCACGAACCCAGCTCCCGGCAGAGCTTCTCCACCCACTTGCGCGCGTCGGGCGCCAGCCACGAGTCGGGAAAGCGCGCGGCCACGTCGGAGTACAGGCTGAGCGCGCGCCTGCTGTCCCTGGTGTTGACGCGGCAGATCTCGGCGGCGGTGAACAGCGCCTCCTGGGCGCGCGGGCTCTTCAACGCGGTGTCGGTGAACACGGCGTAGAACGTCAGCGCGCCTGGCAGGTCGCCCTTCCGGCGGCGCAGCTCGGCGCGCTGGTAGAGCGCCTCGAGGCCCGCCACCTCCCGCGGATGCCGCGCGTGGATGCCCGCGAACAGCGATTCGGCAGCCGCCGGATTGAGCGTGGCCTCGTAGGCCGCGCCGGCGAAGGCACGCAACGCGGAGTCGCCCTCCTCGGTGGCGTCGGCGATCAGCAGCATGCGCGCCAGGGCCTCGTCGGCACGCGGGTCGCGCAGGAACAGGCCCGCCACCATGCGGTACGCCGCGGTGGCCGAGTCCCACTCGGTGGCGAAGAAGAAACTCTCCGCGCGGCTCCACAGGGCCCGCTTGCGGGCTTCCAGGTCGCGGGTGGTCACCGCCACCCGCCAGTAGGCGGCGCACGCCTCCGCGAAGCGGCGCTGGTGGTAGTAGCTCCCGCCCTCGATCCACGCGGCGGCCTCGGCGGCTTCGGGGTGGCGCTCGGCGAGCGCGCGGGCGCGGGCGCGGGCGGCTTCCGGATCGCGGGCCAGGTCGGCCTCGGCCAGCAGCGCCTGCGCGGACACGCCCGCCGCGCCCGCGGCCGGCTCGGCCGCCAGCGCCTCGAGGTCCTTGCGCGCCTCGGACCAGCGCGGAGTGTCCCGCAGCACGCCGGCGCGCACCACGCGCGCCTCGCGCGAAGTGGGCGTGTTGGGGAACTCGCGGATGGCAGTCTCGGCCGCGCGCAGCGATTCCTCGGGCCGCGCGGTGGCCGCGCGCCGCGCGATCTCCAGCAGCGTGCGCCCCGCCCCGTTGGTCTCGCGGTCGAAAGCGAGCGCCTCGCGGCAGGCTTCCCCGCCCTGGCCGGAGAGCATCAGCGCATCCATCAGCAGCATGCGCAACTCGGCGTGTCGCGGGGCCTTGCGGGCCACGTTGCGCACCACCGCCAGCGCCCCCCCGGAGTAGTTGGCCTCCATGAGCAGCGTGTCGGCGATCATGCGCAGCTGCGCGTCGCCGGGGGAGGCCACCCAGGTGACCAGGACCTCCTCCAGGGCCACTTCCGGACGGCCCAGCGCCCGGCAGGCCAGCGCCAGCTCGCGACCGTAGAGCACGGCGGAACTGCGCCGCTCGCGCTCCTCGATGATGAGCCCCTCCAGCTCCGCCCACCTGCGCATCGGCATCAGCGTGCGCACGAAGCCCTCGGTGACGCGCCCGTCCTCGGGCAGGTCGCGGTGGAGCTGCTGGAAGAGCGGGTAGGCCTGCTCGTACTGGCGCACCATGAGCAGTGACTCGGCGCGCAGAATGTCGTTCTGGGTCATGACGGGATTGCGGCGGATCACCGGCGGCGGGGCCGGCTGCGCCTGCGCGGCCGGTGGACGATCCTCCGCACCGGCTCCCGCGGGCCACGCCGACAGCAGAGCCCATGCCCCGAGGGCGGAGAGGATTCCCCCCGCGAGTCGAACGCGCATGGTCACCGGGGCGTGGGGAGGCTGCGGAAGTACTGTTCCACCGCGGGCAGGAACGCGCGCGGCACGGGATCCTTGCGGTCGCGCAGCAGGTCGGCGCCGGCGCGCTGGGTGCGCTGGAGCAGGCCCTGGGGCAGGGCCCCCGGGGCCACGCGAGCCACGTTCCCGCCGGGGCGCGACCAGCGCTGGGGGTCGCGCTCGCGGCGGTTGATGGAGCGCTGCGCGTCGAGCATCCGCGAGAGGATCTTCTTCTCCATGTCCACGGTCTCCTCGGAGGTCCGGTTGTTGGCCAGGTCCTCGGAGATCTTCTTCATCTTGTCGGCCACGTCGGAGAGGTCGCCCAGCAACCGTTTCTGCTGCATCTCCTCGCGCATCACGTCCTCGAGTCCCTTGCGCACCGCCTCCTGCTCGGCGGCCAGGCGCGAGGCCATCTCCTGGGAGCTCTCGCCGGGACGGTCGCCCTGCTGGACCTTCTGGCGGCCGCCGCGGCTCATCTGGAGCATCTGCTCGGTGCCGCGGTTCACCTGCTGCTGCATCTGGGACAGGCCGCTCATCTGCTGCTGCGGGCCGGGCTTGGGCTTGCCGCCGCCGCTCTTGCCGCCGCTGCACATGGACTTCGCCGCGTCGAGCATGCCGAGCACGGTGCGGTTGACCGACGAGATGGCCTCCTGGCCCTGGGCCCGGCCGGCGAAGCTGTTGCCCTTCTCGAAGGCGTCGCGCGAGTTCTTCATGCGGCCCAGCGCGTCGCCGATGCCCTTGCCGATGGCCGGCGGCAGCGGTCCGAACTGCTCCTCGGCGCGGTGCAGCTGGTCGGCCACCTGGGCGGTGCCGTCCACCAGCGACTGCTGCTGGCGGGCCAGCTCGGAGGGCGTCTCCGCTCCCCCGGCCACCTCCTCCTGGCGGCCCGAGATGCCCACCAGGTCGTGCGCGGCCGCGCGCACGCGCGCCGCCAGCTCCTCGTTGCTGTCCTGCTCCATCTGCTTCTGGGCCTGCTGCAACGACTGCGCCGCCTGCTGCATGGACTCCTGCGCGGCGCGCGAAGGCTTGCGCTTCGCGCCCGCCTTCTGGCTCTGGCCGGACGGGGGCATCTGGCTGGTTTGGCTCATCTGCTGCTGGGCCTGTTCCATCTGCGGCCGGGCGTTGTCCTGCATCTCCTTGCGGGCCTGGTCGATCTTGTTCGCGGCGGGCCGGGACTGCTCCTGCAGCTCCTTCTTGAGGCCCTCGAGCGTCTTCGCCAGCTCCTCCGTCTGCTTCTTGAGGTCGCCCTGCTTCTCGGAGAGCGACTTCAAGTCCTGGGCGGCCTGCTGCTTCTCCTCGGAGTTGCCCTGCTGCTGGCGCTGCTCGGTCTTCTCCTGCTGGTCGGCCACCGCCTTCTGCTTCTTCGCGATCTCCTCGGCCTGCTTCGCGGCGGCGTTGAGCTGGGCCACCTTCTGCATCTGCTTGAGGGCCTGGATGGTGCGCTCGATGGCCGCGACCAGGTCCTGCTCGGACATCTTCATGTTCTCGAGCTGGCGCTTCACGTCCTCGGGATTGGCCTTCTTGAGCGCCTCCTGCATTTTCGCCAGCATCTTGCGCAGATCCTCGCCGTCCATCTGCTTCATGAGCTCGCGCAGCTCTTCCATCTTGCGCTGCAGCTCCTCGCGGGACGTGTTGCGCTCCTCCATCTTGTCCAGCGACTCGTGGATCTCCTCGCTGGTCTTCGTGATCTTGTCCAGCAGCTCCTTCTGGCGTGCGACGGTGGACTCCAGCTCCTTCTTCTTCTCCCACGACATCCCGTCGGCCTGCTTCAGGGAGCGGGTGGCCTCTTCCAGCTTGTTCTTGAGGTCCTGCTGCTGCTGCTTCACCTCGGCCAGGTCGTCGATGTGCTCGCGCGTCTCCTCGTCGGCCTGCTTGAACATCTCCGCCAGCGTGGGCATGCGGAAGGCGCGCGTCTCGCTGCGCGCGCTCCTGGGGCCGGAGACGGCGTCGTTGTCGCGCACCTCCACCCACAGCGTCACCCCCTCGCCCGGGCCCAGGTTGAGCGGCGAGGCGTCCCAGTCCAGCGCCAGGTCGGCCTGTCGGGCGGCGGCGGCGAGCGGCAGGTTCACGCGGGTGTGACGGCCTTCCGGGCCCTCCACCACCAGCTCGGCGCGGGACAGGCCGAAGTCGTCGGCAGCCCGCGCGGCGACCGGCAGGTGCAAGTCGGTTTCGAAGTAGCCGCTGGTGCGCGGCTCTTCGATGGTGACCCGCGGCGCCTCGTCCGGAACCACGTTCAGCGCGTACGGTCCGGCTTCCACCGCAAGCCCGCCCTTCTCCTCCAGCCGCACCCGGTATTCGCCGGATTCCATGAGCGGCAGGCGGGCGCGGAAATGGTGGTGATCCACCGGCTCCAGCGCGGTGCGAACCGCGCCGCGCACCAGGAAGGCGGCGGCCACGTCGCCGCTGGTCTCGATCTCCAGCGTGGCGCGCGTGCCCTTGAGCGCGTCCAGCTCGCCGGTGGCCGAGTTGATCTCCTGCGACGGCAGGCCGCTGTACGCGGGGAACTCCAGGCGCTTGCGGAACGACAGCACCGAGAGCGGCTCCTGCAGCCGAATGTTGTAGACCGGCGAGCGGTGGCCGTCCACCTCGACGCGATAGCTCATGTTGCGCTGCACGCCGGCCAGCGTGGCACCCAGGCGGGCCCAGCCGGAGTCGCCCGGTGCGCCGGGGTGCGCTTCCATCGCCGACCCGCGCCACGCCTCGTAATCGCCGCGAATCTGGAGTCTCGCCGCCGCGGTGGTGCCGCGCACCAGCACCGTGATCGGCACGTCCTCGCCGGGGCGCACCGTCACGTCGCCCGGCAGCACGCGCAGCCCGAAGGCCGGACGTCCCTGCGAGGGGTGCAGCAGCCGGCGCGCGGAGGCGCCGAACCGGTCCGGGGAGACAATCAGGAGTGCGGCGGTGACGGCCACGACCGCGCCCAGCGTGCCCGCCCACCGCGCCCGCCCCCGGGGCGCAAGTGCCGGGCTTACCGCCAGGACGCCGGTCCGCCGCCGCGCATCCTCGACCAGCGCCGCCACGAACGCCGGCTCAAAATTCAGGTCGGGCAGCTTGCTGCCTGAAGATTCACGCCCCGGGGAATCGCCGCGCGACGATTCACTTCCGGAAACCTCCGCCATCTGCCCGCCCAATTCCAGCGCATTGATGGTCCGGTCCTTCAGCTCCGGAAACGCCCGGTCCACCCGCCGCGCGAACCCCCTGAGCCCGGGCGCGCGAAGCAGCGGCAGCGCCAGGTTGCCCACGAGGGACGCCAGGGTGACCGCCAGCGCGGCGCCCAGCAGTGGCACCGCCGGCAGCGGCAGCAGCCCCAGCGTGATGGCCAGAAGCCAGCCCAGGCCCGCCACCGCCAGGAAACGCACCAGCCCGTGGAGCGCCAGCGCGGCCAGGTGCCGCGAGCGCTCCCGCCGGAGCCAGCCCAGGAATAGACGGTAACTGTCGGTGAATCCCATGTTTGCCTCAGTCCTTGGACGCCTGTACCCGGCATGGGGTTGCAGGTGGGACGGTGCTTTCAGGTGTCGGGGGTACCGTGGCGGCCCCCGGCGGCCCGGAGAAGGTCTGGGCCGGCCGGGACGGGGTCTCACCAGTGTACTACGGATGATGCGGAACGGGGGATCACCCGTCATCGCAGCCTTTGGAGCAATTCCCCGCGCAACACCGTCACCGCGCGCCCGCCCAGCCGCACGCGGTCTCCGTCCAGCGTCACCCGCAAAGCGCCGCCGCGCTTCGACGCCTGCCACGCCATCATCTGCGTCTTCCCCAGCCGCGCGGACCAGAACGGGGTCAGGCAGCAGTGGGCGGAGCCGGTGACCGGGTCCTCGGCGATGCCCGAGCCGGGCGCGAAGAAGCGCGACACGAAATCGAAGCCCGCGGTGGAGGCGGCCGCGGTCACCATCACGCCGCGCACCTTCGCCAGGGCCACCTTTGCGTGGTCCGGCCGGAGCGAGCGCACCTCCGCCTCGGTGGCCACCTCGACCAGGTAGTCGAAGCGGCTCTTCCCGGTGTACTTCGGCGTGGCACCCAGAGCTTCGGCCAGGCCGGGAGGAAGGTCCGCCGGCTGCGGCGGGGTGGACGGGAAGTTGAGCTCGATCTCCTCGCCGCGCCGCTCGGCGGTCAGCAGACCGCTGCGCGTGTGGAACCGCGCCGGCTCGCCCGGCTTCAGCAGCCCCGTCTCCCACAGCATGTGCGCGCTGGCCAGCGTGGCGTGGCCGCACAGGTCCACTTCCACCTCGGGCGTGAACCAGCGCAGGTCGAAGCCGTCGGCGCGGCGCACCAGGAAGGCGGTCTCGGCCAGGTTCATCTCGGCGGCCACCGCCTGCATCCAGGCCTCGTCGCGAGGAGCGGGAAGCAGGCAGACGGCGGCGGGGTTGCCGCGGAACGGCTCCGCGGTGAAGGCGTCCACCTGGTGGATGGGGATGGGCATGGGGGACCTCTCTCTCGGCCTCGTCGGGGTGCGGCCCGTGGCCCTGCTCAGTGCGTCAGCGCGTACATCACGATGTTGATCGCCACCTTCATCGCCGCCTCCCGCTTCTCGGGCGGGTCCTTGTGCATCTCGGGGTCCTCGATGCCGTCGCCGATGTCGGTGTCGAAGTCGTAGAACACCACCAGCCGGCCTCCGTGGTAGAGGCCGAGGCCCTTGGGCGGGCCCTCGTCGTGCTCGTGGATCTTGGGCAGGCCGCCCTCGATCTTGTAGAACGATCTGTAGATCTCGTGGTCGAACGGCAGTTCCACCAGCGAGTCGCCGGGCATGACGCGCTTCAGCTCGCGGCGGAACGACGGATCCATGCCGAAGTCGTCGTTGGCCCACAGGAATCCGCCCCCGGTGAGATAGGCGCGCAGGCGCTCCACTTCAAGCGGGGTGAACTTGATATTGCCGTGGCCCACGATGTAGAGAAACGGGAAGTTGAAGAGCTGCTCGTCGCCGGCCGAAACCACCACCCGCTCCGAGCGCGCCACCTTCACCGCGGTTCGCTCCTTCAACGCCTCCAGCAGCGCGCTGATGGAGGTCTCATCGGCGTACCAGTCCCCGCCCCCGCCGTACTTGAGCTGCGCGATGGCGAAGCCCTCGGGCGAGGCGGTGACCTGGCGCGCCCCGGGCTGGACGCGACCGGGAGGAAGCGGCGCGGGCAGCGGGATGCCGCGCGGCTGCTGCCGCGGCTGCGGTCGGGACGGCGGCTTCGCGGGCTGCGCGCCCGGGGCCGGGGACTGCGCGGCCAGCGGCGCGGCGAGGGCGAGCGAGGCGAGCGCGGCCAGGATGAGGCCGGTCGCGGCGCGGATCGTCTTCGGGCTCGGGTGGACCTTCATCGCTCGATTCTAGGGGCCAGTGGTGGAAGGCGCAACGTCCCGCACCTTCAGAACCGCGGCCCGGCTTGGGCGTTGTCCGCCCGGGTGATATAATGTCGGCGTCATGACGCTCGCATCCTGTGCCGCAGCCTGGCGGGGCCGGCCCGCCGCGTGGGCCGCCGGGGTTGTCGCACCCGCCGGGGCCGCCGGGGCCTTCGCGGGCGCGCTGTCCGCCCTGGCCGCGGCATCCATGCTGGCGGTCCTTGCCGGCCTCGGCCTGCTCCTCCCCGCCTCCGCCCTCGCCGGCCCCATCCACACCACCTATCTCTGGCACATGCACCAGCCGGTCTACTGGCCGGAGCGGAGCACGTGGAACGGCTCGGCCTACGAGTTCGCGTACGAGACCATCTCGCTGGGTCACGGCCAGAGCGACGTGTTCTCCATCTTCAACAGCGACGACCGGGTGCACGACTACCAGGATTACCCGAAGCTGGCGATCTCCAAACTGTGGGACCTGCCGGACGCCGGCGCGCAGGTGTCCTTCGCGGGGTCGCTGATCCAGAACGTGTCCAGCCTGGGCGGCGCCGGCTGGAACGGCGGGCGTTACGCCCCGAACTGGTACCAGCCCTGCCGCGAGGCCATGGGCTGGACCACCGGCGGAGGCAAGCGGAAGCTGGACCCGGTGATCGTCGGGTTCCACCACCCCGTCAGCCCGCTGCTGGACGAGACCGTGTTCCGCCGCATGATCCAGGCGCAGAAGGCCATCATGGCCACCGCGTGGGGCAGCCCCACGCTCTCCACCGGCTTCTTCCCGGCCGAGATGTGCTTCAGCGAGCGGCTGATCCCGGTGCTGGCCTCCGAGGGGGTCCAGTGGAGCGTGGTGCCGGACGTGCACATCGCCCGCGCCTGTGCGGACTATCCCTACCAGGCCAACCAGGACAATTGCGACCCGCCCAACAAGGCCGACCAGCGCAACCCGGCACAGGGCTTTTACTACTCGCAGACCATCAGCCGCGGCGTCACCACCCGTGTTCCGGTGCCCTACGGGCTCAGGCCTCACCGCGCGCAGTACACCGACCCGGCCACCGGCGCGGTCTCCAGCCTCGTGGTGGTGCCCGCCGCCAACGGGATGTCGTGGAACGAAGGCTACGGCACCTACGGCACCTCCGAAATCGACGCCATTGCCTCCCACAACGATCCCGCGAAGCCGATGCTGGTGCTGTTCGCCCACGACGGTGACAACGCGTGGGCCGGCGGGTATTCGTACTTCAACGACAATGTCACCGGCTTCTCGCACGCGGCCGCGGCACAGGGCTACCGGCCCAGCACCGTGGCGCAGTACCTGGCCGACTACCCGCCCGCCGCGGACGACGTGGTGCACGTGGAGGACGGCGGTTGGGTGAACGCCGACGGCGATTTCGGCTCGCCGCAGTTCATCAACTGGAACTGGCCCCTGGTGAGCGCCTCGGGCGCCTTCGACATCCCGAACGGCTGGGCCGAGGACGAGCGCAACTGGGCGGTGCTCACGGCGGCCGTGAACCGCGTGCTGACCGCCGAACAGATCGCCGGCGCGCCCGACCCGGCCCGCGTCGCCGACCCCACCCAGGCGGGCACCACCGCGGTGGAGAAGGCGTGGCACTTCCTGCTCGCCGGCCACGAGAGCGGCTACATGTACTACGGCACCGCGCTGGACTTCGAGATCAAACCCACGCTGGCCGCCAACCGCGCGGTGGAGCACGCCGACCCGGTGATCGCCGGCGGGGTGGACCACACCGCGCCCACGGTGTGGCTGCCGCAGCGACTGCCGTGGAACCCCGGCGGCAAGGGTGGCGGCTCACTGTGGAAGTACCCGGGGGGCGCGGGAGCCGACATGACCCAGGACTTCCACGTGTGGACATTCGTGCACGACGTGAGCGGCGTGGACACCGTGAGGCTGATGCTGCGCACCGCCTCCGGCGGCGCCTCCCCCGTGGTGAACGCGGACCACATGACCTACGCCGGCGGCCCCTCGGTGGGCGCGTGGTCGGCCGTGGGCATGACCCGCCGCGCCATGCCCACGGGCAACGTCTACAACGACCCCAGCATCAACTTCTCGGTGCTGCCGACGCACATCGCCGACGAATACTGGGCGCATGTGAGCGGCTTGAGCGACGTCCTGGTGGACTACTACGTGGAGGCGGTGGACGGGCTGGGCAACGTGCGGCGAAGTCCCATCCAGCACGTGTTCGTGGGCAACGGGGTGGCGCCGCCGTCCAATCCCGCGGTCACCTGGACTCCGTCGAGCCCGGTGGCCGGCGGGACTGTGACCGTCACCTACGACGCGGTGCCGGGCTCTCTTCCGGACAACACCAACCCTGTGTACATCCATGTCGGGCACAGCGGCTGGACGCAGGTGGTCTCGCCGGATCCCGCGATGAGCTGGGACGCCGCGAACAGCCGGTTCACGTACACCTATGCCATCCCCCCCACCGCCACCAGCGTGGACTTCGTGTTCCGAAACGGCGCCGGCACCTGGGACAACAACGGTGGCGCCGACTGGCACGTTGCGGTGAGCGGCGCAACTTCGCCGCCGCACGTGATCGACGGCTCCCTGGACGCGGGCCTCACCCCCGTCGCCACCTGCGGCGGCCGCTCCCTGTACGCCGACTACGACGGCAGCTACCTCTACGTCGCGGTGCCCGCGGTGGGCGCCACCGCCGGGCTGGACCATTTCGTGTTCGTCTCCCGCGGGGACAGCGGCGTGGTGAAGCCCGCGCCGTGGGCCAAGACGGGCACCGTGGCGCGCTACGACCTGCTGCTGGCCAACGAGGACTCCAACAACTGGGTGGGCTGGTTCAACGCCGCGGGCGCGCAGGTCTCGGCGGGCCTGCAGAAGGCCGCCGGCGCGTACCTTGAGGGCCAGGTGGACGTGCGCGGCGTGTTCGGCTCGGCGCCGCCGTCGTTCCAGGTGGTCTTCGCCGGCTACGGCAGCCCCGACGGCGGGGCGCTGTCCATCCAGGCTCCCTGCGGAGACGGCGACGGCCACCTGGGTGCCGTGGAGTGGGCCACCGTGCTGAATCAAGCGGTGACCGCGGTGGACGACGGGTCGGGGCCGGGCGCGGGGCCCCGCATACGGCTGCTCTCGGGCAATCCCACGCGGGGGACGTTGCGGGCGCGGGTGGAAGTGCCCCGGGGGTCGGCGCACCTGGTGGTGGATCTCTTCGACACCGCGGGACGGCGCGCGGCGCGCCTGCACGACGGGCCGGCTACCGGGGCGGTGGAAGTCTCCGGGGAGTTGAACCGTCCCGGCGCGCGGATCCCCGCGGGAGTGTACTTCCTCTCGGCACGAGCTTTCGGCGGGGCCCCGGTGGCGAAACGGATCGTGGTATTGCCCTAGTCAGCCGGGCTTCTGCAGCATTGCCAGGTAGTGCGTCTTCGGCAGCGCCTGCACGCGGTCCAGGAGATCCAGCAGCAACGGCACCTTCGGAGCCAGGCGCATCGCGCCCGGGGAGTGCAGCGCGCGCAGCGCACGGGCCTCGCAGCCGGGGAATAGCGCGGCGACGTGGTGCGTCTCGAAGCCCCGGGTGGTGGTCCCGTTGCCGCGCCGCAGGTCGTACCACAGCAGGTGGCCTCCCGGCTTCAACACCCGCAGCGCCTCCGCGGCGATCCTGCCCAGCAGCCCGTCCTCCAGCACCGACGAGAACACCGTGAACTGGCTCACCAGGTCGAAGCTCGCGTCGGAACAGGGCAGCGAGTCCGCGCTTCCCTCGTGCAGCTGCATGCCCTGCGGGCATACCCGGCGCGCGATGCGCACGCGCGCCTCAAGCAGGTCCACGCCGCAAAGGTCTTCGGGTCGCGCGCCGAGCGAGACGAGGTGGCGCAGGAAGCCCCCGGAGCCGCACCCCACATCAAGGGCGCGCAGGCCCCGGGGATCCAGGCCGCACTCGTGGAACACGGAGGCGATCGCGCGCTCCTGCGCGTGGCGGTAGTAGATCGAGACCGGGTTCAGCGGGTGCCACGGGCTTTCAGGTCCGCGGGACTCCATGTCGAAGTCGGCGGCGTACAGCGTCCGGATGCGGTCGAGTTCCCCGCGGGAGGGGTCGGACATGCGGACCGCCTACTCCTCCGCGGCCTCGGTCCCGACGCTCTCCGCGACCTCCGCGTCCGAGGCCTCCACGCGCCCGGGGTGGGCGCGCAGGTCGCGCAGCGATTCCAGCGCGGTGTCGGCGCTCTCGGGGCTCACCAGCAGGTGGATCGTCTGGGGATACGGAAACGCGCGGTGGCTCTGCCCCACCGCGCTCACGCCCAGCCCGGGATTGCCGAAGCGCTCCAGCCCGGTCGCACCCTCGTCGGGGTAGAGGATGGTCTCGATACCCTGCGCCTCGAGGAAGCCCTTCGCCAGGTGGGCTTCCATTTCATCGCCGGAGCGCAGCACCACCTTCCAGTCCTCGATGGTCTCCAGCGGCTCGCCCGGCGCGGGAATGCCCAGCAGGAAGTCCTGGTCGAGCCCCTTCGAGCCGCACGTCGGGCACGCCGGCTCGAGGGCCGAGAACTCCTCGTTGCACTGTACGCAGAATTTCATGGCGACCTCCCAGGTGGGCGCCGCGACCGGCGGGCGGGAAATCCCGGCGGTACATCCGCGGGGCGGCTTCCGTCCCTCCATCCATGGTATCACCGGCGGGAACGGGGCGGGTATGGGGATCGACGGGCCGAAATGCGAAGAGCCGCACCCGCGGGGGTGCGGCCCGTTCGCCTGGAACCGGCCCGGCCTAGCCCTTCGCCGGCGCCTTCTTCCCGCCCGAGGCCACGGTGGTGTCCTTCATGCGCATCAGGGTGATGTCCAGCGCCAGGGCGGAGGCCACGTACACCGACGAGTACGTCCCGAACACCACGCCCACCAGCATGGCGAAGGAGAAGTCGTGGATCACCTCGCCGCCGAACAGGAACAGCGCCAGCACCGCCAGCGTCACCGTCAGGGAGGTGATGACGGTCCGCGACAGCGTCTCGTTCACCGAGAGATTGATCACGTGGGCCAGCGCCTCGCGGCGGAGCACCTTGGCGCGCTCGCGGATACGGTCCAGCACCACGATGGTGTCGTTGTTGGAATAGCCCGCGATGGTGAGCAGCGCGGCCATCACCGTGAGCGTGAACTCCTTGTCGAAAATGGAGATCAGCCCCAGCGTGATGTAGACGTCGTGGGCCAGCGCCAGCACCGCGCCCAGGGCGAACTTCCACTCGTAGCGGATGGCGATGTAGATCAGGATCATGCCCAGCGAGAAACAGATGGCCTGCATCGCCTTGGTGCCGAGCTCCTTGCCGATCTTGGGGCCCACGTTCTCCTGGCGCAGCAGCGTCACCTTGTTGCCCGGGAACTTCTTCTGCAGCGCCAGGTTCACGCGGCCGAACGGGTCGGCGCCGGCTTCGCGCTGGTGGATCCGGATCATGATGTCGTTGGTGTTGTTGATCGCCTGCAGCTCGGTGCCGGTGAAGCCGGCCTCGTCCACCGCGGAGCGGATGTCGGACATCGGCGCCGTCTGCGCGAAGCGGACCTGCATCAGCGTGCCGCCGGTGAAGTCAATGCCCAGCCGGGGCCCGCCGTGAAGCACGAGCGAGACCGTGGAGAGCACGATCAGGGTGGCGGAGAACAGGTACGCGAACTTCCGCCGGCCCATGAAATCGAAGTTCGTGTTATGGAAGATCTGGAGCATGAGTCAACCCTTCGCGCCCACGGGCGCCCAAGTACGCCCTCGGTTAGATGCTGAGTGTGTCCATCCGCCGGCGCGCGGTCATCGCGTCGAACACGTAGCGGGTCATGAACACGGCCGTGAACAGGTTGGCCACGAGGCCGACCGAGAAGGTGACGGCGAAGCCCTTGATGGGCCCCGTCCCGAAGATGAACAGGCACAGCGAGCTCAGGAACGCGGTCACGTGGGCGTCCAGGATGGTGACCCACGCCCGGTTGTAGCCCGCCACCACCGCCGCGGTGATCGTCTTCTTGTTTCGAATCTCCTCCCGGATGCGCTCGAAGATCAGCACGTTGGCGTCCACCGAGACGCCGATGGTGAGCACAATCCCCGCGATGCCCGGGAGCGTGAGCGTCTGCTTGAGCAGCGGCATGAACGCCATCAGGATGATCACGTTCACGATCATCGCCAGCACCGCGATGACGCCGGAGGCGCGGTAGTAGATCAGCATGAAGAAGGTCACCAGCAGGGCACCCACGAGGGCGGCCATGAAACCCCTGCGGATGGAGTCGGAGCCCAGCGTCGGCCCCACCGAGCGCTCCTCGATGATCTTCACCGGGGCCGGCAGGGCACCCGCCTTGAGCACGATCGCGAGGTCCTTGGCCTGCTTGTCGGTGAAGCTACCGGTGATGGAGGCGTCGCCCCGGATGCGCTCGCGGATGTTCGGCGCGCTGCGCACCTTGTTGTCCAGCACGATGCCCAGCTGGCGGCCCACGTAGCGGCCGGTGGTGGTGCTGAACTGGTTGCGCCCCACGCTGGTGAGCGTGAGCGAAACGCCCCAGCCGGTGGGGTTGTTGGCCTCGAGGCCGATCTTGGGCACCGCGTTGGCCACGATGCCGCCGGTCAGCTCCGCCTCGCGCTTGACGGCGTAGAGGTAGCGGCCGGTGATGCCGGCGCTGGCGTCGTTCTCCTCGCCCCACACCAGGTCGGTGTCTCCCAACAGGCCGCTGTCTCGCCGTGCGATCTCCACCAGCGCCTGGGCCCGCTGCAGGTCCACCTGCGCGAAGAACACCGCGCCCTTCTCGCCGGCCTGGGCCATGGAGGTCAGGGCGTGGCCGGTGGTCATGGAGTCCACGGACGCCGGCTTGCCGGTGGTGCTGGGCGGGAGCAGCGCCTGGCGGGTCCTGAAGTAGGCGTCCACCTTGTCGAGCGCCTGCTGCGTCTCGGGGGCGGTGCGGACCAGCTTGAACTCGAGCAGCGCCGTCTGGCCGATGAGTTCCTTGGCGCGCTCGGGGTCGTTCATCCCGGGCAGCTGGATCACGATCCGGTTGCCCGACTCCTTCTGGATCAGCGGCTCCGCCACGCCGAACTGGTCCACGCGGTTCCGGATGATCTCGATGGCGCGGTCCACCGCGTCGGCCGCCTCGGCCTTGCCGAGCTTGGACGCGTCCACCTCGAGCACCAGGTGGATCCCGCCCTGCAGGTCGAGCCCCAGGTGGATGGCGTTGTCGCGGACGCTGTTCACCTTCGGGTCGGTGGTCATCCTCCGCTGTGCGTCGGTGAACTGGTAGTGATACTGGAAGCTGGGGTAAAGATAGGCGAGGGACGCCAACACGACGCTTACGCTCAGCAGCAAGCGCCAATTACCGAGGGAACGCATCCGACCTCCATACAGACCACGAAAAGCGAAACGCGGACCGGGGCGCGGGGAACCGTCCTGGCCCGGGCTTCGCGTACGGCGACCTCACGCCGGGCATCCGCGCGCCGACGCAAACGCTAAATACTAGCAGGAAGAAGGCTTCGGGGTCAATGTCCACGGCGGGGCGGATCGGAGGCCGCCCGGAAGAGCCTAAAATGTTGTAGAACAACTGGTTGCAGTCTGTGGGCCGGGCGATCTGCGCAGCCGGGGAGGGTGGCGGGCGGCGCGAATGCGGACCGGAGTGGCCCGGGCGAGGGCGCCGCGAGAGGACGCCCGGTCGGACCCCCTCCCGCGGCGGTGGAAAACTCTAACCGCCCGGCATGCACTCCACGCACAGGCCGTAGAGCACCACGCTGTGGTCCTCCAACCGGAATCCCGGCGGGGTGAGCGTGGACAGGTTCTTCGGGCAGCCGCGCACCTCGTACACCCGGTTGCAGCCGCGACAGCGGAAATGATGGTGGTGGTTCTTGCCGGCGGGCTCGTAGCGCGGCGGCTCACCCGGCAGTTCGACCGGGTGGAGGGTGCCCTCTTCGACGCAGCGCTTGATGGTGCGGTAGACGGTGGCGATGCCGAGGCCTGGAATGTGCCGGCGGGCGGCGTCCAGGATTTCGCGCGGACCCATGGGCCTGGCGGCATCCTGAAGGACCCGCTGGATCGCGCGGCGCTGGGAAGTATTCCGTTCCACGGTACTCCGACTCCTTGGCTGTGGGTGACGCCAGACCAGCCGGGGGGCGACCCAGCCCCTTCCAGTCGCTTTTCTTAGCTTACTCCGTCCGGTTTCGGAAGTGAAACACAAATCCTACTTAAGTACCATAAACATATTGGATGAAGTGCAGGATGTTTCGATTCCAGCCGGGACAGGATTGGATGGACCGGGAGGGACGGGGAACGAGGGAGCTGGGGAGCGTAACGCGCGGGGGGATCCAGGCCGGGGCAGCCTCTTGAAGCGGGCGACTCAGGGGGCGGCGACTCCGCCCCCGCGGGCGTCCGGAACGTTCGCCGGGACGGCCTTCTCCGAGAGGAAGTTGAGGCCCCGGAGCAGCTTGCGCTTGGGGATCTCGATCCGGCCCGGAGCGGTGGTCAGGTCCGCCTCCGAGAGGCTCCCGATCAGTTCCATGAACGAGTCCATGACCCCGGCATGACACGGAGCGTCGAAGGCCCGGGCGCTCGGGCTGATCGCGTCGTAGGCTTGGAAGGCCCTCGCCGCGTTCGCCTTGGCGGCCTGCCATCCGGTCAGTTCGTCCCGCGCCACGCTCTCCACGCTGAAGCGCGTCTCGAGCAGGCCGGCGAGGAGCGCCGCGCGCATGACCTCGCTCCGGCTGCCGCTGGTGAAGGCGCTCTCGAGGCGGGAGGGCAGGTCCACGCGGTACTTCGAGCCCAGCTGGGCCAGGCGGGGCGCGATGGAGCGGGCATGGGCCCGGATCGGCTCGAGCGGCTCGCCGGCGCGCAAAGACTGCAGCAGCGCGCCCAGCACGCGGTACGTCTGCGCGTGCGGCACGTCGGGCGCGGCGGCGCGCGCCGGGAAGGCCGGCAGGAGCACGGCAAGCGCGAGACACAGGCCCGGCATCGTGGCCCTACGGAAGTTCATGCCCACCTCAGAAGTCCGCGACCAGCGAGAACATGGCCCCGTTGTTCCGCAGGCGCGGGCCGCCCAGTTCGCTGGTCCATTGGTATTCTGTCTTCACCACCAGGTGAGGGGCCGGCGACCAGTTCACGCCCGCGGTCACGCGCCGGGAACCGGTACCCGAGGCCAGCGCCTCCATTCGCTCGTAGCGCACCACGGGTTTGAGGTAGTTGACCAGCTTCCGGTGCCGAAGCACCTCGAAGGCCGCCTGCACGTAGTAGCCTTGCCTGCGCGCCGGATCCCCGCTGAAGGCGGGCTCGGAGCCCGGGGTTCCCGGCGCAGGCTCGTCGTCGCCCGAGCGGCGATCGTACTCCACCCACACGTCGAGCGGCCCGTGGCGCAGGCGCGAATTGAATTCCACCAGCCGGAACTTCAGGCCGCCGCGGCTGTCGTAGGCTCCGCTGGAGTATGCCACTCCGGCCTCCAGCCCCTCCACCGGGTACAGGTTGAGCCTCGCGAAGGGGACCTTGTCCCGGTTGTTGTCGCGCACGTCGCCGAAGGGGATCCCGGACTCGGTGAGCCCCTGGGGGCCGTTGACCAGGCCGATGTTGTATCCGAACCAATCCTGCCGGCCAAGGAGCTCGAGGCCGGTGTCGCACCATTCGCGGAACGTGATGTCCACCAGCAGGGGCCGACTGGTCATCAGCCGGATCGGGGCCCAGTAACAAGTGAGCTCCTGGCTCACCGGGACGTAGAAGCGACCCGCGCGGACGGTCAGGAGCGGGTGCGGGCTCCAGTCCACGAAGGCGCGGTCCAGCTTCACGGTGGACCCGTGCTCGTATTCGATCTCGAGGAACAGGAGCGCGTCCCGGCCGAGCGGGGCCTTGGCCGCGAAGAAGAAGTTGTGAATGTCGAAGGACGGGATGTCGCGAGCCGCGTCGCGCTGGAAGCTGAAGCCCTCGAAGTTGAGGAAGCCATGGAATTCCACCGGGGACTCGTGGGGCTCCTGGAGCAGGCCGCGGATGGCGCTGTCGCGCTCCTCATCCGAGAGCGCGGGGGCGGCGACGGCAGTGGAATCCTGGGCCTGCGCCGGGGCCGCGAGGGGTCCCGCGCACACCAGGCCCAGGATCAGGCACACGGCCGGCAGGCGGCACAATCCCGCCGTGGCGCGCCGGTCCGATTTCGGCATCTCGTCCCTCCTCCGTGGGTCCAACTGAAGGTATGGGGGATCATCGGCCGTCCGGGGGCGCTCCTTCACCGTCGGGAAGCGATGCCCGCGACGGGGGGCGCCCCTGTGGTAGACTGACGAAATGTGCCGGGACAGGCCCGGACGGACTCACCCAACCTGGTGGAGGAGGCCCGTTGTCGCCCGAGATTTCCACGCCGCACCCCGGGGAGCTTTCGCTGGGCGTGCTGGTGGAGTACTCCGAGTACATGCGCGAGCGCTTCTCCATGGCGCTCCTGGAAATGCCCCACGCCGACTTCGTGGCCCCGCTGGGCCTGTCCTGGAAGTTCAAGGACATCCGCGATCTCTTCGCGCACCTGGTGGACACCGAGGATCAGTGGATCCGCTGCGTGCTGGAAGGCGACGACCAGGACCCGCCGGGCCGCAAGGCGTACCCGGACGCGGCCGCCACGGTGCGCCGGTGGGAGGACGTCCGCCGCCACACCCGCGAGCACCTGGAGCAGCTCGACGCGGCCGGCCTGGAGCGCGAGATCGTGGCGCCGTTCCACATGAAGCCCCGCTTCCGGGTGAAACAGGTGTTCATGCACCTGCTCATCCACGAGGCGCACCACCGCGGGCAGATCACGGCGGCCATGCGCATGCGCGGCATCGCCCCGCCCCCCTCGGACCTGTACGACTATCTCGCGGAGCAACTGCAGTGAGGGCATCCCGGTGATGCGGGGGGGAGCATGATCCGACTCGGCGTGAACATTGATCACGTGGCCACGCTGCGCCAGGCGCGCGGTGGGCGCGACCCCGAGCCCATCGCCGCCGCGGTGGAGGCCGAACTCTCGGGCGCGGACCTGATCACCGTCCACGTGCGCGAGGACCGCCGCCACATCAACGACCGCGACCTGCGCCTGCTGCGCGAGATCATCACCACCGAACTGAACCAGGAAATGGCGCTGGCCGACGAGATCGTGGAGCTGGCGATGGAGATCCGGCCCGACTACGCCTGCCTGGTGCCCGAGAAACGCCAGGAACTCACCACCGAGGGCGGCCTGGACGTCACCGCGGAAGCGGCGCGCGTGAAGCTGGTGACGCAGAAGCTCAAGCTGGCCGGGATCCGCGTGTTCCCCTTCGTGGACCCCGACGAGGCCCAGATGCTGGCCTGCAGCAAGGCCGGCGTGGACGGCCTGGAACTGCACACCGGCCGTTTCGCGGAGGTGTTCGGCAAGGAGGGCGAGGAGCGGGAGCTGGACCGGCTGGCCGACGCCGCCGAGATGGCCTCGCGCGCCGGCCTGGAAGTGCACGCCGGCCACGGCCTGAACTACCGCAACCTCCCGGTGCTCCTCGACGCGGTGCCGCAGGTTGAGGAAGTGAACATCGGCCACGCCATCGTGGCCCGCGCGGTGTTCGTGGGCCTGGGGCACGCGATTTCGGAGATGCGCTCGATCTGTGACATGTTCCGGGGGGAGTAGAGCTAGGCTGAGTGAGAGCACACCGTCCCGGCTTCGTCGACCCCGAGTTTGCTGCGATCGCCGCGACTACATCTACGGAGGAATCATAACCCTTTGGTGCGTCGTGATCTGCCTTCGGTCACGTGAACTCCTTCTGCTTAGATGCTCATAGCTGAAGGGGGCTGGCCCCTCCACGCTAGGCTCTGCAAGACAAGCACATCAGAGCCTCACTCTCAGTGAAGGAGAACCGCCTTCTGGACTTCGCTCCGTCCACTCCCATCCCTCACGCGCAAGAAGTACATCCCCGTCGGGCAACGCTCTCCGTCGAGACCATTCCCAGACCATGTGCTGCTGAATCCGTCCGTGCCTCCCAATCCGATCCGATCGTGCATCACTCGTCTCCCACTCGTATCTAGTAGTAGGACGATTACAGCAAGCAATCGACACGTGGCGACCCCACTTCTGTTGCAGACGTACATGGGCAATCCCCCAATCTGGCTATTCACTGGCCAAGCTCGTTTGCTGGGTACACATTGGGTCCCGTGCGGCAGAACGCTGTTGGTCGCGCCGAACGGAAGCGCGCGTCAGGAGAAGGCTGAGGACGGGCGCCCGCTGCGGCGCTATTGGCGGCGCTGGAAGATCACGCGGCTCTTCGCTTGGCTTCAGGACTTCCGTCGGATCCTCGTGCGCTACGAATTCAATGTTCTCAACTACCTCGGGGCGCCCAGCTCGGCTGCAGCTTCATCCTGATGCGCCGGTGTTCCTGAGATGCGTTCTAGCCACGCACGGCAATCGAATCGCCGCCGTCTCGAACAGCGCGGGCTAGGCATTAGACCAGCGCGAGTAGACGTGACGAATGGCGAATTGCATGTCGAAATGTACTGTAATAAAGGGGCCGGAATTCGGTGAGCCGTATGACACGTTCCAGCCGTCCGGAGTACGCTCGATGTGGGAGGGCGCTCCCAGATCAGCTCTGCTCAGGGCGATGAGCGCCCTATCCGGAAACTGCTGTCGAAGCTTCGGGAGGGCGTTCGTGTTGAAGTCTGACAAGGCTGCATCAGCCGCCTTGGCGTGGAGGATGGCAATGAGGGAATCGGGTACGCCCCTGAACTTCGTGTAGTGGATGGCCTTGCGAAGCACTGCCGAATCCTGCGCCGTTCGAACGATTACGTCGACCGATCCAGCAAGCCATCGGGGAACGATCAGCTCGACATACGCGGTATTGGGGTTGAGAACGGTCGCTGTCTCCGCCGTGACCCTGCCTGTAGGTCCGGAGAAGACAACCTGGAGCGGCGCCTGAAAACCGGACCCAAGAACCGTGAACCCGGTATTTGTGTCGGCTGTGGGCTCCTCCGGGGTGACGCTTGACACAGTCAGCGCTGCTGGGAGGGGAGGCATTCCCATGCCCGAATCGGGGCATGGGCTCCCGCACCACGTCAGATTGTCGTAGCCCTGCTCGAATGGGATGTAGTCGATTGCCGCATCGTCATCAACCAAGGCCAGCACGGAACCTAGGTCAGGCCTTCCGTTGCAGGGCAGAAAGTAGTGTGGGCGAATGGCAACGCCGTCGGGACCGCCAGGGCTTTCCAGATCACCGCGGCAGCCCCCGGTCGAGACCCCGCTGAGATCCAGCCTGAGAGCGAACAAAGCGTAGTCTTGCTGAGCATCCCGCGGCACACCTCCTGCGCCAGCGAAGGAAGCCCACACGGTCCCGGTGCTGTCGGGGGCGATACATGGATTGTCAGCGTACTGGTAATACATGCCAAGTTGCGAGGTAGCGAGAGCCGGGACTGATCCCCCGGAAGTCAGAAGACTTGGGTAGAACGCCCCGCCGTACCCCCCCGGGCGAAGCTCGGCGGCCGCGTTTGCGCAGCCGCCATCCTGCATCTGCCACGCAGGTGGAAGTGGCCCGTTGCAGCCTCTTATCGTAAGCTGTATCTCGGCGCCACGAAAGTGCGTTACCCCCCGCACGGTAACCACGAATTGTGCCGTAGATGCGGTTGAGTTGCGCTCGAGAAGCCCGGATCCCATTCCAACTTGCCAATAGCAGCGGGCAGTGGCTCCGGCGTTTTGCCCTGCTCGGCACACATCGAGGCCGAGTATGAGCACAAGCATGACCACGATCCCCGCGGTTCTGCACATGACCATGATTCCCCCGCGGCCATTGAAGCGATCGTCTGACACACAAAAGCGGCTCCTATCACCTTTCTGCAGGAGCCCGGGGCTGAGTTGACAGATTGATGTGCCCTCGTTCATCCATGGCTCTTCCTCTTGGCGAGAGGAGGAGTCAGCGGGATGAACCAATTGCTAGGCGATTGTGTCTCGACGTACCTCGGGTTGCAAGGGTTGGATATGGTTTCGGTAGAGCGGGTTCGACGTCTCGGTCGGGGGCTGGAGTAGGGAGTAGGTGTTGCCGGTGGCGCAGGAGAGCCTGCCACAGGGGCGGCCGAGTTCCAGTTCAGGACTGGCCGAGGACGGGGCCGACCTCAGATGGACTACAACCACCGTCGGCCGCACGGCTCGCCCGGGAACCTGACCCCGGCGAGTTCGCGGAACAGGGCCAGGAAGCCGCGTCAGGGGCGGCCGAATTCTGGTTCAGGACTGTCCGAAAACGGGCCGACCTCACACCGGCGAAGAGCCCGGTCCCCAGGTGTCTACTTGATTGGAGAGCTTGCGCGCTCGCGCACCTCTTCCCTCCAAAACCACCCCACCAGGAACAACACCCCCATCACGATCATCGGCCCGGCGATCAGCGCATAGGCGTCCCAGCCCAGGCGGCCGTGGTTGGGCGGGAAGATGAAGTACGCCACCGCCAGCCCCAGGTAGATCACCCCGCCGATCCACTCCCAGCGCCAGGCCAGGGCCAGGACGATCAGCAGCACGAAGGTCGGGATCAGGTGCATCAGCAGCGCCAGCTGCTGCTGCCAGATGGTCCCGTGCCCGAACACGTCGAGCGCGAAGATGGAGGTGAAGAGCGCGAAGGCGAAGGTGAGGCCGCGGGGGGCCCAGAAGAGGATGTTCCTGGTGACCGGGTTCATGGTTCCTCCTTTCGCCGGGCGCGCCGGACGTGGAGGTGAGTACTAATTCCTGTGCCAGCGGTTCGCGGGTTCGGGAACTTGAGGCGTGATAATCGCTTGATGGGGTATGCGGACGGGCGCGTGGTTCCGGGGGGCTCGCCAGGTGTATCCGGAGAGAATCGAACCGTATCTCGGAACGAGCGTGGGCGCGTCCCCTACGACCCCAGCCGGGCCAGGTCCGAGGCCTTCACGATGAGGATCCCGCGGGCACGCAGTTGCGGCAGCTCCTTGCGCAGCACCTCCAGCAGCTCCGGGGTCATGCGACCCATGGCCACCACCGAGCCGCGGCGCAGGGCCGTGGCGGCGGCTTCCTCGAGCTTCGCGCGCAGGGCATCCGGGCCGGAGCCCGCCGCGTCCAGCCGCACAGTCTCTTCGAGGCATTCTGCGCCCGCCTGCACGGCGGCGGCCTGGGCGGCGGAGCGGTCGCTGGTGGCGGCATCCACGAAGAACAGGCCGCGGCGGCGCACTTCCTCCATCACCGCGCGCATCACCACCGGGTCCTGCGTGGCCAGTTGGCCGCGGTAGTTCACGATGCCGGCCGCGCCGGTGACTTCGCGCAGGTTCTCGGCCACGCGTTGCCGCACTTCGTCGGGGCGCATGTCCACCAGCACCGCGGGGGTGGCCTCATTCGCGCCCGGCGGGGCCTTGCCTTCCATGGGCAGGTACAGCAGCACCTCGCCGCCGCCGGCGGTGATTGTCTGGCAGCGCCGGTGCGCCCCGGGCGCGGGCAGCACCCCGAAGGTCAGCGGGCCGCCCAGGCCCATGTAGCCGGCCAGCAGCGCATCGCGCCCGGGCTCGGTGTCCTCCAGCAGCAGCGCCATGCGCGCGCGCGTCTCCACGCGCCCCGCGCGGTGCGGCTCCACGAACACCACCCGGTGCGTGGGCTCGCCCGCCAGCCCGAGGCGCAGCTCCAGGGTGTCGCACTGCGGGCCGCGCGTCTCCAGGGCGTCCACCACGCGCCCGCCCAGCGAGGCCACCTCGCGGGACAGCGCGTAGTTGGCCTGCGTGAGGGAGATCGTGGGCGGCAGTTCCAGGTTCCAGCGGATGAGCGCGTCGCTGTCCACGCCGGGCGAAAGCTCGCGGTCGCTGGCCCCGACCAGCTTGAGCGAGGTGCGCACCGCGCGCGTGAGCAGCTCCTGCGCCGACGGCGTGTGCTCCTGGCGCAGCATCACCGCCAGCCACGCGCGGCCGCGGTCGCTCTTGAGATAGAGGAACGCCTGCTGCACCGCCAGCACCACGACGGTGATGGCCACGCACGTCAGCGCGAACTTGACGACCGGGAACCTGTGACGGGAACGTCTGCGCCCCATGGTGCGCGTCCTTGCGAGTCCTCTTGAGTGTGGGCCGGCCTGGGGTGGGGGCCGCGCGGCGCCGGAACCGCGCGGGGCGACTCGATCCATCGAGCCGGGTGAGTCAGTTTGGGGTGGCGGCGGCGGTGCTGTCAAGTGCGGACGGGCGCAGCGCCACGGCTGGAGCGCGGAGGGGGCGGCGGCGCGGAAGGAGCGCGGCGGCGGCCCCCGGAGGCCCGGTGCCGGTTGCCTTGACCCGCAGGCGGGCCTCCCGCATTCTGCCGGGTATGCACCGCGATCCCTTCGAGAAATTCGGTGAATGGCTCAAGGAGGCCCGCCGCACCCATCGCCGCGAGCCGACCGCCTGCTCCCTGGCCACGGTGGACCCGGACGGGGCGCCGTCCAACCGGATGGTCCTGCTCAAGGGCTTCGACGAGCGGGGCTTCGTCTTCTACACCAACCTGGAAAGCCGCAAGTGCCTGGGGTTGCCGCGCGATCCTCGCGCCTCGCTGTGCTTCTTCTGGCTGCCGTGGCTGGTCCTGGGCATCCCCGTCTACAGGCAGGTGCGGATCGAGGGGCCGCTGGCCCTGGTATCCGGCGCCGAGGCGGACGCCTACTTCGCCACCCGCCCGCGGGGCTCGCAGATCGGGGCGTGGGCCTCGCCGCAGAGCCGGGTGATCCCCGGGCGCAGGGAGCTGGAGGCCCAGGTGAAGGAGTTCGAGCGCCGTTTCGCGGGCCAGCAGGTCCCGCGCCCGCCGTACTGGTCGGGCTACCGCCTGGAGCCGGCGCGCATCGAGTTCTGGACCAGCCGGATCAGCCGGCTGCACGACCGCGAGCTGTACGTGCGCGACGGCGACGGCTGGCGCGTGGAGATCCTCGCCCCCTAGGCCTGCCGGACAATTCCGTGCGGCCGCAGCCGGGGCGTCAACCCCGAGGGCTCCCTCCTTGCAGAACCGGGGCCGCTGGTTCTACTACCTGGTCTCCTGCCTGGCGCTCGGCGTGGGGCTATGGGGGGCGTTCCGGCAGCAGTGGCCGCTGGGCGAGCTGCCGGCCCCGCTGCTCGAGACCGCCTTCACCTATCCCGCGCGCGCCGAAGGCGTGACCGTTGGCTCCCCCGCGCAGCTCCACTTCCACATCCAGGCCTGGCCCGCCGGCCGCACCATCCGCATCGAATCCGCCGGCGTCGAGCACCGCGTGACGCTGGTCCACGAACTCACCCGCTTCCACTTCGTGCTCGCGCTGCTGGTGGGACTGTTCTTCTTCGCGGTGAACCTGTTCGTGTTCGCCCACCGCATGGGCGCGCGGCCACCGGCCGAGGGCGGAGCCCCCGGCGACGTTCCGGTCCGCGATTTCTACTGGGCGACGCTGCTGTACGGGATGGCAATCCTGATCGGCGGGGTGCACCCGCCCACCGGGCGCCCGTGGCCCGACTCGCTGCTGCCACTGCTGTGGACGGCCGGGCTGGGGCTTCTGCCGGTCTTCTTCGTGCACCTCACCCTCGCGTTCCCGCGCCGCCAGCGGCTGCTGGACCGCCTGCCGTGGCTGGTCCCCGGGCTCACCGTCCTGGCGCTGGCCATCGTCGCATGGCAGTTCGTGGCGCTCCTGACCTACCTCCGCGCTCCGGGCCCGGCCGCGTGGGCCGCGGCCGGGCCGCCGCAGACGCTGTCGCGCCTGTTCCTGGTGGCGTGCGTGGCCGCCGGGTGCGTGTTCCTGTTCACCGGCATGCGCCGCCTGGAACTCACCCGCGAACGTCAGCAGGTGAAGTGGCTGGTGTGGGGGTTCATGGCTGGAATCACGCCCTACGTGTTCCTGCGCACGCTGCCGCGGCTTTTCGGGGCGGAGTCGCCGGCGCCCCCCGAACTGGACCGCATCTTCGAGTTGTGCATCCCGATCGCGTTCGCCCTGGCGGTGGTGCGCTACCGCTTCCTGGACATTGACATCATCCTGCGGCGCAGCCTGCTCTACACCGTGCTCGCGGTGGTGATGGGCGCGGTGTACGCGGCCCTTGCCGCGCTCGCCGGCGCCGCGGTCCGCCCGCTGGTGCCGGCGGCCAGGCCGTACGTGCCCACCGTGGCAGCGCTCAGCGCGGTGCTGCTGTTCCTGCCCACGCGCCGCGTAATCGGGCTGTGGGTGGACCGCACCTTCTTCAAGATCCGCTACGATCACCAGGTCGCGCTGGCGCAGCTGCGCGCCGCGCTGCCGGCCGCCTCCGGGCAGGAGGAACTGGCGCGCATGCTGCGCGCTTTCTTCAAGCGGCACCTCCAGCCGCGGGTGACGGTGGTGCTGGTGCACGCGGCGGAAGGCACGCACGCCGAGGCGGGCAGCTCCGCACGGCTGCCGGAGGGCGCCGAGTCGCTGGCGGAGGAAGCCGCCGGTGGGTTGGGCCGTCCGCGCGCGGCAGCCGGCTCCACCAGCCTGCCGGAACTCGAGCGCCCGGACTTCCCGGCCCGGCTGCGCGAGGCCGGCGTGTGCCTGGTCGCCCCGCTGACCACCGACGGACGCCCCCAGGGCTGGGTCCTGCTGGGCGAGAAGCGCGCCGAGCGCCGCTACATCGAGCAGGACATCGACCTGGTGGAAGGCGCCGCCGCGGAAGCGGCCACCGCGCTGGACCGCGTCCGCCTGGTGCAGCGCGTGGCCGAGGAGGCCGCCGCCCACCGCCGGCTCGACGAGCTGAACCAGCTCAAGACGGACTTCCTCTCGCGCGTGGCGCACGATCTGCGCACGCCCATCACTTCCATCCGCTGGTCCGCGCAGAACCTGCTCGATGGCGTGGCCGGCCCCACCGAACCGCGCCAGCGCGAATACCTGGAGGCCATCCGGATCTCCGCGGGCCAGCTGGGACGGCTGGTGGGCAACCTGCTGGAGATCAGCCGCCTGGAGCTGGGCGCCGCCAAGGTGGAGCTGGGCCCGGTGGACGTGGGGGAGCTGCTGCGCGAGGTGGCGGCGGGGCTGAAGCCGCTGGCCGCGGGGCGCGGGGTGACGATCGAAGTCGGCGCCGAGGCGGCGCGAAGTGCGGGCGCAGCGGGCCCGCCGTCCCGCGGCGCCGCGGTTCCTGGCGCAGACACCCTGGCGGTCGGTGCTCTCCCGCCCGCGCTCGCCAACCGCGAGAAACTCTACGAAGTCGTCGCCAACCTGCTGGAGAACGCCATCCGCTATTCTCCTCCGGGAGAGAAGGTGGAAGCCGCGCTGGCGCCGGTGACAGGCGGCGCGCAGCGCTTTACGGTGCGCGACCACGGCCCGGGACTGCCCGCAGACGAGCGCGACCGGCTCTTCGAACGCTTCCGGCAGGGACGTCCCAGCCCGTACGTGCCACAGGGCGGGTTCGGGCTGGGACTGTACGTGGTGCGATCGTTCATGGAACTGATGCAGGGTACGGTGAGCGCGGACAACCATCCGGAGGGCGGCGCGGTGTTCACGTGCACGCTGCGGGACGCGGACGCGCCGCGGGGGGAGAACTCATGAAGGCCCACGTCCTGATCGTGGACGACGACGCCCAGCTGCGCCGCGCGCTCGCCGACCGGTTCTCTTTCTGGGGCCACGCGCCGGCCGAAGCCGCCGACGGGTTGTCCGCGCTGGAAGCGGCGGCGAAGCGCGAGTTCGACCTGGTGCTGCTCGACCTCCAGATGCCCGGCATGTCCGGGCTGGAGGTGCTGCGCCAGCTCCGCGACGGCGGGTGCTCCGCGGACATCGTGATGCTCACCGCGCACGGCTCGGTGGAGGCCGCGGTGGAGGCGCTCAAGCTGGGCGCCTCGGACTTCCTGCTCAAGCCGGCAGACTTCGACATGCTGCAGGCGGTGGTGGAGCGCGCGCTGGAGACGCGCAGCCTGCAGCGGGTGAACCGCGCCCTGGAGGAGCGAATCGCCGGCCCGGGCGCCGGTTTCGTGCAGGGAGAGTCGCCGGCGATGCGCGAGCTTCTGGAGACCGGCACGCGCGCTGCGCAGTCTAACGCCACGGTGCTCCTCAACGGCGAGAGCGGCAGCGGCAAGCAGGTGCTGGCCGAGTTCATTCACCGCCGGAGCCCGCGCGCCGCCGGGCCGTTCGTGTACGTGAACTGCGTGGCCCTCTCCGACGAGCTGATCGAGTCCACGCTCTTCGGCCACGAGAAGGGCGCGTTCACCGGCGCCGTGGCGCGCAAGGAGGGCCGCCTGGAGGCCGCCGCGGGCGGCACCGCGTTCCTGGACGAGGTGGGCGACATCTCCCCGCGGCTGCAGACCAAGCTGCTGCACTTCCTGGAAACGCACGAGTTCGAGCGCGTGGGCGGCACGCGCACGCTCTCGGTGGACGCGCGCATCGTGGCGGCCACCAACCGGGACCTGGACGCCGAGGTGAAGGCCGGCCGCTTCCGCGAGGACCTCTATTTCCGGCTCAACGTGATCCGCCTGCGCGTGCCGCCGTTGCGCGAGAGGCCCGAGGACATCGCGCCTCTGGCGCGCAGGTTCCTCGAGCGTTACGTCTCCGAGTTGCGGCGCGGGCCGCTCAAGTTCGCGGTGCGCACCGAGCAGATCCTGCGCTCCTACGCCTGGCCGGGCAACGTGCGCCAGCTCAAGAACGCCGTGGAGCGCATGGCGGTGCTGGCGCGCACCGACACGCTCACCCCCGACCTGCTCCCGCCCGAGGTATTCGCCGCCGGTGCGGATCCGGATGCTCCGCCCGCCACTGCAGCGCCCGGCGGCGTGCTGCCGCTGCACGACGCGGTGCTGCAGTTCAAGAAGGAGCACATCGCTCGCGCGCTGGCCCAGTGCGGCGGCAACCAGACGCGCGCGGCGGAGCTGCTGGGGTTGCAGCGGACATTCCTCAATCGTTTGATCAAGGAACTCGGCCTATAGCCTGTGCGGGGCATTCCACCCGACGGCGCTATTGGCCCGGGACGGCCTTGCGCCGGGAGTGACCCCGGATCTCCTCGCGGAGGAACCATCCCACCAGGAACAGGACTCCGACCAGTACCGCCGGGCCGGCGATCAACAGGATCCAGTTCGGGTGGTCGTGCGCCCACACCGCGTATGCGGCCGACAAGGCCAGCAGGATCGCGCCCCCGACCCACTCCCACCGCCACGCGACCGCCAGCATCGCCAGGATGATCCAGGTGGGCAGCAGGTGGATCACGAAGCCCAGCAGTTTTGTGGCCAACGGCGCGCTCCCCTGGAACACGTCGATGCCAAACAGGCCCAGGAACATCGCGAGGGCGATGCACAGCCCCCGCGGTGCCCAAAACAGGCTGCTCCGGAGAATGGGATTCATGACGGCCTCCTCCTGATCGGGTCGGGGTGTCTGCCGCGGGTCGAAGTCCATGGGCTCGGACCGTGCGGCCGGGTATCCGCGCCTCAGCTTCCGGCGAGCAGCCACCGCGTCCAAGTGTAGACCGGCGCGGCGACCAGCAGGCTGTCAAAGCGGTCGAGCAGCCCGCCGTGGCCCGGAAGCGACGACGAGAAGTCCTTGATGCCCAGCTGGCGCTTGATCCACGAAAACGCCAGGTCGCCGGCGACGGCACCCGCGGCGGTGGCCAGACCCAGCGCCACGCGGGCCCATGGGGCCAGGCCGGGCGCCAGGAAGCCCATCGCCAGGGCTACGATGACGGCGGTGCCCAATCCTCCCGCCAGCCCTTCGCGTGTCTTGCCCGGGCTGAGCTTCGGACACAGCCTGTGGCGACCGAGCAGCCGTCCCCAGAGCTGGGAGAAGCTGTCCGTGGTGGCGACGAGCAGGATGGCCAGCGCGTAGGCGGGGAACCACGGCGCGCCCATCTTCGCTTCACCAATCACTCCCGCCGTCACTCCCGAGTTCGCCGCCGGCCCGATCACCAGGTGCGCGAGGGAGCCGCACGCCACCGCGCAGAACAAGGCTGCGAGCGCGTCCGGCCGACGCACCCTGCCCGCGAGGTTCCCCCGAAGTTCCAGCGCTCCGCCAATCGCCACCGCCGCGAGCAGCGCCGCGGCCACGCGCCGGTCCCACGCACCCGCGCCCAGCATCGCGGCGATCACCAGCACGTAGACTCCATACTTGATCCAGTCGGCGCGCACGCGCGCCGCGTCTGCGTGTCGAGCACGCTCCGCCAGCGTCATCAGCCCGGCCCCCGCGGCGAAGAGGATCGCTGTGGCCAGCGTCACCTGCGCGATCACATCGCCTCCCGGATTGCCTGTTGCGCCGCGACCGGGGCGAGAACCCGCAATGCGGCAGGCCGGACTTCCACCACGAACCGCGTGCCCACATCCAGGATCTCGCCGTCTCCGAAGAAACGGACGGGCTGGTCGCTCTCCACGGTGACCCGCGTCTCGCGCGCCTGCCACACCTCGGGAAGCCCGGCTGCGCGGCCCTGCAGCGTGCGCGCCAGCACACGGAACATGCCGAGGCGACTCTTCGGTGCCGCGATGGCGCACACATCCATCCATCCGTCGTCGTGGACGGCGCCCGGCGAGCCCACGAAGCGCCCTCCGAAGCGGGGCTGGTTGCTGAACAGCAGCGCCAGGGCCTCCGACTCCCAGGTTCCGCCCCCGCAGGAAAGGTGCAGGCGCGGGAGGCGCCGAGGTCCCAGGAACTCGCGCGCCGCGGCCAGTGGGTAGATGATCCAACCCAGCGCGCCAAGGGCGCGGGCTGCGGGCACCGCGACGAGCGTGCGGCCGATTGAAGCGCCAGGGCCAGCGCCTGCGTTCCCGCCGCGCCACTCATGGCGCCAGCGTGCCACGCGATCCGCCGCCTCCGCCGCCACTCCGAGCCCGCCGCACGTGACGAAGGGCCTGCCGTTGACGGTCAGCAGATCCACGTGGCGCAGCACGCCGGAGCGCAGCACCTCCGCGGCCTCGTGCCACTCGGGCGGCACCCCCAGCGCGGAGGCGAAGTCGTTGGCGGTGCCGGCGGGCAGGATCGCCAGCGGCGGGCTGCCCACGGGCAGCGCGCGCAGCACCCGGTTCACAGTCCCATCGCCCCCCACCACCACCACCGCGCGGAGACCGGGATTGAGCCGGACGAGGGCGTGGATTTCCGCGGAAGAGGGGTCCAGCAGCAGCATCCACGTGTCGTCGCCCATGACCGCGCGCAGACGCTCGTGGATTCCGGCCGCACGTGCGCGACCCGCGCGAGTGCCGACGATCACGAGATGGCGCACGGCCCCTCCGTCATCGCGCACGTGATCACGAAGTCACGCACGGCTCCTCCGCGAACACCCGGCGCCGCGGCACGGCCGCCGTCGGGAACAGCGCCGCCTGGCCCGCGCGCAGCAGCGTGTTGGCCGGGCCGCTGGCGTTGCGCACCGCGGTCCAGCGCGGGTCGGGGCGGGCCCCGAAGCGCGTCTTGGCCATCGCGGTGCTCTGGCCCATCGAAAGGACGGCCGAGCCGCTTTCGATCGCGGTGCGCACCACCCACGCGAGCTGATTGAAGTAGAGGTCGCACTCCGCGTTCACGGCGTAGTCAATGCCGTGGAACATGTCGTACACCACGGGCCCGTCGAAGAGCAGGGCCACCCAGCCCACCACGCGGCCGTCGCGGCGGAAGCGGAGCAGTTGCGCGGCGGCGCCGTGGGAGCGGCCGAATTCCTGGAAGAAGCGCGCCGTGAGCCGCTCCAGGCGGACCTCGGCGCGATCCACCACCGCCTCGTACAGCGGGTGCACGCCCTCGGTGTAACCCTCGGCCAGCGGAACCAGGTCCACGGTGACCTCCGCGGCACACATCGCGCGCTCCGACCTGCGCACCTTGTAGCGATAGTCGCTGCGCAGGCCGGCCAGGTAGCCGGAGTACGCACTCCAGCGCAGGTCGAGCACGAAGTTGGTCTCCCCCGGCGCCATGATCCAGCCGCGCGGCTTGAGGGCCGCGCCGGCCGGCTCGGCGGTGCGAAACTCCTTGAATGCCGCCCACGGCGCGTGTGCCTCGTGCGCCAGTTCCACCAGCACGCCTGCGAGCGCGCCGAGCACCCCCGCCAGGTCCGCCCCGGCCGCCGTGCGCACCGGCTCATTGCCCACTGAAAGCGGTGCGCCGCACACCATGAGGGCGGTGTAGAGGAAACCCGGGCGCACCCGTCGCACGCCGGTCACCAGTGAGTGGAAGAGCCCGTGCGTGAGGCGGCCCGCATCCACCTCCACGCGCGCCACCGGAGCGGCCGCCAACCAGCGGCCGGCGCCGTCCTCCAGGGTGACGTAGCGCATGCGCACCCCGGGAAGTCCCGCCACTTCGAGCGCGGCCAGCGTCGCGTGGGAGCCGAACGGATCGCTGCCCAGCGCGTCCCAGCGCCGCGGGTCGAGATCCGCGACGGATTCGTGCACGCGCGACTTCAGCATGGGAGCGCCCCCTGCCTCGCCGGCGACGATACCTCGCGCCGTTCGACGATCACGGCCCATCCGCCGGCGAACCGGAAGCACCTTCCGGGCACGAAGTACAACCGGCGATAGAACGCCAGCAGCGCCTCGTTGTCCGCATCCACGAAGCCGGTGTAGAGCACGCATCCTTCGTCGCGCATCGCCGCAACAGCCGCGCGCATCAGCGAAGGTCCCACGCGCACCGCGGCGCGCGGAGAGGCCATCAGCCACAGACCGCGGGCTTCCAGGCGGCACTCCGCGCGGGGGCGTCGCATGGCGCGCTCGTAGGCGCCGACGAAGCAGAGGTAGCGGGCCAGCCCGCGTGGGCCGATACGCCGCGCGAGCGTCAGCAGGAACACCGCGGCCGCCCCGGCCTGCGGGAATTCGTGACGGGCGGCCACCAGTACGCCGCACAGCGTTCCGCGCCACTCGGCGCCGAACACCCGCGCGCCGGGGTCCTTGAGCGCCAGGGCCATGAACTCATCCCAGTAGGCGGCGAAGGCGTCTTCATCCAGGCCCAGGGCGCGGTGGTAGAACCGGTTTCCGCGAAACGCCTCGCGGGCGATGGCTGCGGCGCCCGCGCGGTCTTCCGGGCCGAGCCGGCGCACCGCGAGTTCGTCGCCGCGCGTGGCGGGACTACTGCCGCAAGCCCCGGGATGAACGCCGCGGACTGCAATCCGCGGCGCCGCGCTATGCGGTGGCACACTCTGCGGGCTCGCGATGTTCGTCATGGCGTGTCTCCCAGCCCGTGTCGCGGGCGGTCATGTCCTCGAAGGTCTCGCGGCGGCGCAGCAGGCGCGCGTGGCCATCACGCACGGCCACCATGGCCGGACGCGGGAAGCCGAAGTTGGATTCCTGGACCGTGAAGTACGCGCCCGCATCGCAAACGGCGAGCACGTCGCCGACGCGCAGTTCGGGCATCGCCTTGTTGCGATACAGCCAGTCGGCGCTGAAGCAGGCGGGGCCCACCAGCGAGTAGCGTGCGGTGCGCGGCGCACGCGGCGCGCGGCACAGGAGGATCTCGTGGTACTCGTAGTGCAGCGGGAAGGCCACCGTGCCGGTGCCGCCGTCGGTGATGGCCCACGTCCCCACGCCCTCGCGGCGCTTGAGGGAACCCACGGTGAGCAGCAGCGCGGCGGCACCGCTGGTCACGGAGCGTCCGGGCTCCACCACCAACCGTGGCGCGGGCAGGCCGTGGCGGCGCAGGCTATCGAGCAGCGATTCGGAGATGGCCGCCGCGAACTCCTCGATTGCCGGGAACCCGCCCGCATCCGGCGGCTTCGGCAGCCGGCCGGCCGCCTGGTACACCAGGAATTCCGCGGTGTCGAACTCGCGGCTGGTGGGCACGCCGAAACCCCCGCCTACGTCCATCACGCGCACCGGCAGCCCAAGTCGCGCGGCCTGCGCGGCGCACTCGGCCAGCACCTCCATGGGCGCGGCGTAGTCGTGCGGGCGGCGGATGCCGGTGCCCGCGTGGCAGTGGAAGCCCTCGAAGATGAGTTCTGCGGAGCCGCGCAGGGTTTCCAGGGCGGCACGCACCTCGCCGGATACGAAGTCGAAGCCGAACACGCTGCCGGTGCGCGAACCGGTGGCGGAGGCGCGGTTCATTCCCTTCGGCACGCAGTCCGGGTTGACCCGCAGCAGCACCGGGATGGGTCGGCCTGCGCGGCGGGCGGCGGCGCGCGCCGCGTCCAATTCTTGCGGTCCATCCAGCACCACCAGGCCCGCGCCCTCGTGCGCGGCGGTTTCCAGCAGCGCGCCCTTGTGCGGGCCGTTGACCAGCATGTCCGCGGGCGCGCAGCCCAGGCGGCGCGCCAGCTCCCATTCGTACGGGGTGCCGACTTCCGGAAGGAGGCCCTCGGCGAGCAGCATCTCCACCACTCCGGGCGTGTTGTTGCACTTGAAGGCGTAGTGCGCCGACACCGGGCCGGGCCAGGCCGTCTCGAACGCACGGCGCAGCCGCGCGGCGCGCGCGCGCAGGCCGGCTTCGTCCACCGCGTGCAGCGGCGTGCCGTGCCGGCGCGCGAGCGCCTCGGCGGACACCCCGCCGATCTCCAGGCCGCCGACCGGCCCGGTCGTGAATCCCCAGTCTTCGGGCACCAGGCTCATGACGCGATCTCCTCTCGTGCGGCGGGCAATCCGTTCACCCTTCCATCCACCAGTTCGATCACCTGGTCGGCGTACTCGGTCAGCCGGGCGTCGTGACTGACCGCCATCACCGTGGCGGCGCGCTCGCGCGCGATCTCGCGCATGGCCTGCACCACGGCGCGGCCCGATTCCCAGTCCAGGTTGGCGGTGGGTTCGTCGGCCAGCAGCACCCGCGGGCCGCCGGCCAGGGCCCGGGCCACGGCCACGCGCTGCTTCTCTCCGCCCGAGAGGAGCTTCACCGGAGCGGAACGGCGTGCGCCAAGGCCGAGGCGTTCCAGCATCTCGCGAGCCGTGGCGCGCGCCTCGCGCGCGCGCCAGCCGCGCAGTTCCAGCCCCAGGCGCACGTTCTCCTCCGCGGTGAGCACGTCCAGGAGACGGAAGTCCTGGAACACGAAGCCCACCTGGGTGCGCCGGAACTCGAGCAGCCAGCGCTCGCGCAGCGTGGTGAGCTCCTGGCCCGCCACGTGAACGCGCCCCGCCGTGGGGCGGTCCAGGCCTCCGGTGAGCGCCAGCAGGGTGGTCTTGCCGCTGCCGCTGGGGCCCTGCACCAGGCAGAACGCGCCGCGCTCCACCTCCAGCGACACGCCTTTCAGCGCGTGCAGCGGCGCCGGGCCCGGAAATGTGCGGCCCACTCCCTCGAGCAGGATCTCCGCGTTCGCTTTCATCGCCTCAGCGCCTCCATGGGCGGCACGTTCACCGCCAGGCGCGCGGGGATCCACGCACCCAGGACGGCCATCGCCACCGCTCCGGCCACCGCGGCGCCCGCCAGCGGGATGCCCACCTGCAATTCGATTTCGGGCACCAGCAGCGGCAGGAGATGCTCCAGCGCCACGAGCAGCACCAGCCCGACGGCCGCGCCGGCCAGCGAGGCGCCCAGCGACTGCTGTAGCAGCACGCCCAGGCGCCGCGCGTCGCTGCCGCCGAGGGCCGCGAGCAGCGCGTAGTCGGCGCGCTTCTCCAGAACCGCGGCGTAGCTCATCAGCGCCACGACCATCCCGCCCACCGCCAGCCCCAGCAGCGCCACGGCCCACAACACCGGCAGGAACCCGGAGGAAATCTCGCGCCGGTTGTTCTCCAGGAACTCGCCGCGGGTGAACACCACGATTTCGCGCGAGTGTCCCAGCCAGCGCGCCACTTCTCCGGCGCGCCCCGGCGCGGTGCGCACCAGGAAGAAGGTGGCCATGCCGCGCAGGCCGGTGAGCGAGTCCAGGTCGGCGGCGCGCACGAAGGCGTACTGCGTCACGAGGAGGTTCGTCTCGCGGCTGGTGCCTGCCACTCGAAACTGCCGGCCGGCCACTTCCAATGTGTCGCCCACCCGGCGCGCGGCACGCAGCGCGAAGGCCCGATCGATCACGATCTCGCCCGGGCCCGGCACGGCGCGGCCGGATTCGATCCGGCGCGGGCGTCCCGAGCGGGCGTCGCCGGAGAGGCCCACCAGCAGCAGCGTGTGCGGGCTGCCGTCCACCAGGGCCGGCAACAGGCCGGTGAGCACCGGCTCGGCCGAGAGCACGTCGGGCTGCGCCTCCAGGCGTGCGCGGGCGGAGACGGGCAGCAACCCGCCCGGGCGCATCAGGTTCCAGGTCCCGGGACGCGCCACCCACAGGTCGGCGTCCGCCCGCTCGATGTAGCCCAGCGAGCCGCGCACCGCGCCGCAGTACACGCCCGCCAGGAACACCGTGAGCACCACGGCGCAGGCCACACCCGCGGCGGTGATGGCGGAGCGGGTTCGCTCGCGCACGGCGTAACGCAGGCCCAGGAGGATCATCCCGCACTTCCCTTCACTGCCCGACGTCGCGGCACTCGACGTAGCAGGTCCTGTGATTCAGCGGCAACGCCGTTCCGAGCAGCAGTCCCACGACCGCGCCGATGCCTCCACCCGCGGCGGTCGCGACCTCCCTCGGGCTGAATGTGAAGAGTCCTTCGGGCTGTTCGTCGCTCATGGCCGAGCCGACCATTGCGCCGGCCAGGCAACCCACGACCATTCCGCCGAAGAGGCCCAGCACCATGGTGCCTGCGTTCAGACGGCCGCCTTCGCGGTATTCGATGCGGGTTACGTCGCCCAGCGGGAACTCCCGCAGGGCGCCCGGGACTGCCGTAAGGGGCTGGAGCCGGATGACTGAGGTGCCGGTGTCGAATGAATCGAAGCTCCCGGTCACCGAGTCGCCGCCGGCCCGGTGCAGGACCACCGGGGTGCCGGTCCTGAGTTTGTCCGCGAGCACCCAGAAGCACTGGGGGGCCTGCCCTGCCAGCTCCTCCTGCATGCGGTCAGCCCGCGCCGGGGCGCCGGCCAGGAGCAGGATCACGAGCAGTGCGAGCGACGCTGCCGGAGCAACCGACCGTATCCAACCTTCGTGTGATTTCATGGTCCCCCCCTCAATACACCCGCCGGAAGCCCGGCCGGATGGTACCGGCGGCCATCAGTACCGGGGACAGGAACAGGTGGAACAGCATCAGCGCCAGCAACGGCCAGAAGAAGATGTGGGGCGCGTCGCGCAGCCACAGCATCGCCGGGGCCATGGCGATGAAGCTCAGGTAGTTGTTGAGGCTCGCAAATCCGGGCTTCCAGTGCGTGGTCACCAGGCTGGTGATGGGGTAGCGCACCGGAGCCCAGCACAGCACAATCAGCGCGGCGGTGTAGAGCGTGCCCCACACCGGCGGCAGGCCCAGGAACCAGAACAGCAGCACCGAGAAGAAGGCCGGCGGCGCGCCGCGGCTCACGCCCTCTTCCAGTACGCGAGCCTTCATGGAGTACTTCAGGCTGCAGGTCATCGCCGCGGCCACCGCCAGCGGGGCACCCCAACCGGGCAGGAACACGCCGGCGCGCCAGCAGAAGATCATCGGGACGAAAGTCAGGCCGATGACGTCGGTGATCAGGTCCAGCGTCTCGCCCGACACCTCGGGGACCTTCTGTTTCACCTTGAAGGCGCGGGCCATGGTGCCATCGGTGTGGTCCACCACCAGCACCAGCAGCAGCCAGCGCACAGCGGCATCCAGGTTGCCGTGGAGGAGTTCCTGCGCCGCGAGCATCGCGAAGCCCAGGCCGGCAAGCGTCCAGAGGTGGATCAGGAACGTCCAGCGGAGGCACATGTTCATGGCGTCACCTCGTACCCTTCCTGACCTCCGCCACCTCAAAGTGCGAGTAGACAAAGGAACGGTCCTGCCAGAGCAGGCGCGCGGCCTGCGCGTCGTCGGGCTGGAACAGGGCGTCGAGCGTTGCCGGGTGCTTGCGGCGCACCAGCAGGTTGCGATAGCAGATACGCGCGCCGGGGCGCGCCACACGGTGCGTCTCGCGCAGCATGTCCTGGAAGGTGGCGGGCGGCACCCATTCGAACACGTTGGAGTAGGCGAATGCGTTCACGCTGGAGTCCGGCAGGCGGTGCAGCAGCGCGCCCACCTCGTCGGTCACGATCTCCACGCGGTCCACGGCCTCGCGCAAGGCCGGGAAGTTCTCCGCCAGCAGGTAGGGCGGCATGTCGCGCTCGTCGCGGTAGCGGCCCAGGCAGATCTGGTGCAGGAAGTAGTTGTCGCGCGCGGGCAGCTCGGTGAGCGCGTGGCGCGCCAGGCCCAGGAAGTGCGCGCCGAAGTCCGGGATGTTCTCCACGTAGGTGAAGAACGCCGGGTCCAGGCCCGCGGCCCCCAGGAAGCGGCGAGAGAAGAACACGCGGAAGAACGCGCGCCACAGCGGGGTGTTCCACTCCCTCTCGTAGAAGTCGCGCTGTTGATCGGAGTCGTTCATGGCGCACAGGCGCTCGATGCGCGCGCGGCCGTAGAGCACCTCCAGCAGCTTCCGGAACAGGCCCAGGTAGCGCTCGTAGCGGCCCTGGCCCAGCGCTCCGCGCTCCAGCTCGTGCGGGTGGCGGTCCCAGTAGTCGCGCGCCCGCGCGGTGAGCGCGGGGCGGCACTCGAGATAGAGCTGCAGCCGGTGGCGGGCGTCGCGCGCGCCGAGCAATTCCAGGTACTGCCCGTGGGACAGCTTCCGGGCGCCGGCGAGTTTGAGTTCCAGAAGGCAGCCCTGCGCGGCGTTGAGGTCCACGGCCATCACGCGCTCCGGGCCCAGCAGCGCCAGCGAGAGCGCGGTGCATCCTCCGGAAGTGACCACCAGCGCGGTATCGCCGCGATGAATCCCGAGCGCCTCCACGTCCATGCGCGGGTCTTCCCAGCACTGGGCGAAGAGGAGTCGCTCGAACACCGGACGGTCGAGGATTTCCGGAAGGCTGGTGGTCGCGGGGTTCGCGATCCCGCCGATTGCGCTCGCAGCGCTTGCGCTCCCGGCGTTCGCGGCGGTCACGCCGCACTCTTGCAGGGCTGTGCTTTCCACGGCAAGTCCCTCCCCCAGGCGGTGGCCTCGCAGAACGCGAGGATGTTGGGCAGGTAGGCGTCCGCCGGAGGGAACTCCGGGCGCGAGGCGCCCAGGTCCGCCCGCAGCGTGGCGTCGTCGAATTCCAGGTCGCCGTCCAGGTAGGCGAAGAAGGATGCCAGCGACTCGCTTCCGCGGCGGGCGCTGCCGCGCGGAGGCGCGGGGGCACCGTCCGCGCGGAGCGCGTCGCCGTCGGCCCCACATTCCGTTGCGGGCGAGATGTGACCGGTTCCCAGGAACCGCAGTGGCCGGCCTCCGGCCCGGCCGAAGCGGTGGATCACCGCTTCGAGCAGGTCACGGACGCGGACCGAGCGTTCCATCCCGGCCGTCACGTGGTAGGTGGCGCAGCGCCGCCGCGGGTGGATCGTGAGTTCGGCGATCACCTCTGCGGCGTAGTCGGTGGGCACCAGGTCCAGGCGCGCGTCGGCCCGTCCCGGGATGTCCCGGAGCAGCCCGCGCGCCACCAGCTTCAGAGGCAGGTAGATGTTGGCGAAGTTGCAGGTGTGGCCGTCGCGCGAGTCTCCCAGCAGGATGGCGGGGCGGAATACCGTGATCGGAAGGCGCGGCATGCGCGCGCGCATCCACGTCTCTGCCTCGAACTTGCTCTGTTCGTAGGCGTTCCGGAAGCCCTGGCCGCGGTCGAGGTCGCATTCGGGAATGCGTCCCGACCGAACGCCGGCCACGTAGGCGGTGCTCACGTGCGAGAACTGCTCCAGTCGGCGGCAGCGCTCGGCCAACGCGAGCAGCTCCGCGGCGCCGCCGACGTTCACCCGCCGCGCTTCCGTTAGTGGTTGGCTCAGGCCGATGCTCGCGGCGGCGTGGACGATGTGCGTCACGCGGTTGGCGAGCTCTTCGTACGCCGCGGGGGTCATTCCCAGGCGCGGCAGCGTCACGTCGCCGCGCACGGCTTCGAGGCGGCCGCTTGCGGCGGCGCCGGCGTAGGCGCGCAGGTAGTCGCGGAGTTCCGCGAGGCGCGAGGCGACTTCGGCGCCGTCACTTCCGCGCAGCACCAGCACCATCTCCGCGCCGGGCGCGCGGCGGATCAGCCGCGGCAGCAGTTCCCGGCCGAGAGAGCCAGTGGCGCCAGTGAGGAGGATGGTGGGGGTCATGGTGGCCTCGCTTTCGATACCAGGGTCCATGGGGGTGGTATCTCAAGGGGCGTGCCATTGGAGTCGCGGAATTTCTCGGCGCACAAGTACTTGTGGGACAATGCAGTATGGGGTTGGATGGCGCGCGGGGGCTCCGCTCGGTGGGCTTGGAAGTATCTCGGGGTGGACTTCGGGTGTATTGGGGGATTGTCAGGATGGACAGACAAGGGCCATCAGCCGGCAAGGAGTCCAGTTATCAGGTGTCTGCTTGGCGGGGAAGCTTGCGACCCCCCGTGGGGGGCTGCCAGGAGATTGGTAGTCGCCGGTTGAACCACGGGCAGTCGAATATGTGAGACGGCGCGAGGGGGCGCGCCCGAATGGCACGCCCTCTCGTAGGATTCCGACTTTCTGTTCGGCTGCTCAACCAGTCTAGCGGATCAGCACCAACCCCCGGCTCACGCGCACGCGCTCCCCGCGAACACTCAGGTAGTAGATCCCCGATTTCGCGGTCGCCCCCGAGGCCATCCGCCCATTCCACGAAAGCGTCACGCCGCCCTTCAGCGGCCGGCCTTCGAACAGCCGGGAGACCATGCGCCCGGAAACGTCGTACAACGAGACCTTGACGGGCTCATCCGGCAAGGATGCCAGCGAGATCCGCCCGCCCGCCCGGTAGGGATTGCCGAACTTCACCAGCGGGGCGCCGCTTCGGGCGCGATCTCCCACCGCTGCCGGTGCAATGACGTACGCGGTGGCGATGTTGGTCAGGACCGGTTCGTTGAAGTCGAAATAGACCGCCGCCTGGTTGTTCAGGACCGTCCAGTCTGGCAACCCGGGCTTCGGTCGGACGGTGAACTTGACGAAGCCGTTGCTGCCGGTCGGGTCCACGGTGCTGTCCGGCAACCCGATATTGAGGAATGTCCAGCGCAGCTCCCGATTGGTCCTGGTGAACGTGTACGGATGACTCGCAACTCCCTCCACAACCGTGGCCATGTCGAGATTCGCTGCCAGCGTGTCCCGGAGGACGACCGTGGCGGCGGTGTCGGTACCGACATTCTGGAAGTTGACCTTGTACGTGAGGACCCCGTCGGGCGTAACAAACGGATCAGGGCTCACCTGCTTGTCGTTCGGGTCCCACGATCCGACCACGAGCTGCACCTCCTGGTCGAGGTTGTCCGTCGGGTGGCTGTCGAGCGCGGACGGCTCGATTGCCGCGTATGTCACGAGGGGCGTGCCGAGCGACAGGTACGCCGGAACCTCCATCCGCGCGGTGCGAGTCAGCACGTCCCCGGGGGACATGGATGCGGTCCAGGTGACGCTGTTGTTCAGCGCGTCGTAGACGCCGCCGTCGCTGCAGTCCACGTACGTCACCTCCGGCGGCAGGGTGAGTGTGGCGGTGCACGGATCTTCGGTCATCGTCCCGATGTTGCGCAGGGCCACCGCACAGGTCCTCGTGAACCCGCGCTTCGCCCGTCCTCCGGCCACGGTGATGCGCAGGTCATGGACACCCGGGGTTGGAACGAGGCCGAAATCGAGCCCCGTGAGGGTCTCCGAACCCGCGATGTCGAAGGTGCGCGTCCCCCCCGCGGGGCACGGCACGGTCCAGTTCTCGTAGGGAATGGCGCGCAGCGTGTAGTGGTCGGGGTCGCGGATGATCATGGAATAGCGTCCGTCGGCACCCGTGGTCGCCGCGTGTCCGCCGGGATCCAGGATCACCGTCCATCCGGCGAGGCCCGGTTCACCGGGGTCCCTGACGCAGTCACCATCGTCATCCCGGTAGAGCAGGCCCGCGCACGTGGCCGACCCCTTCAGACCCAGGCTGTGGTAGGCGCCTGCCGCGATCGCCACGAATCTGGAGTTGGGATAGGGGACGTTGAGCTGGCCATTGTTGGATCTTCCCCATCCCACGATCCTGCCGTCGGACTTGAGACCCAGGCAGTGAGTCCGGCCGGCCGCGACCTTGACGAAGCCGGTGTTGGGGGACGGAATGTTGAGCTGCCACTCACTGTTGTCCCCCCAGGCCACCACCGTGCCATCGGACTTGACGCCCAGGCTGTGATACTCGCCGCCGGAGATCCCCACGAAGTTCGAGTTCGGCGCGGGGACGTCGCACTGCCCGGCAGGCCCGTAGGGCCAGCCCAGGTAGTTGTTGTTCCCCCAGGCGACGACAGATCCGTCGGACCGGAGCGCCAGATTGTGAAGAAAGCCGGCAGCGACCGCCACAAATCCAGAGTTGGAGCCGGGAACGGCGGAGCACTGACCGTACTCATTGTTCCCCCAGGTCACGACCGACCCGTCGGACTTGAGACCCAGACCATGTGCGACGCCCGCCGCGATCGCCACGAAGTCCGCGTTGGGCGCCGGAATCGTGCACTCACCGTAGTAGTTGGAGCCCCAGGCCACGATGGAACCGTCCGACTTCAGCCCAAGGCTGAAGGACTGGCCCGCCGCGACCTCCACGAAGCCGGTGTTGGGCCAGGGGACGTCGCACTGACCAAGATTGTTCCATCCCCAGGCAACGATCGCGCTGTCGGCGCCGATGCCCAGGCCGTGGAAGGTGCCCGCCGCAATCTTCATGTAGCCGGTGCCGGCGGGGGCGATGCCCTGGTTGTAGCTGTTGTCCCCCCACGCCACGATGACCCCGTCATCCTGGGCTTGAGCGGATGCAACCGGGAGGCATGCAAGCAGAATGGTAGCGAGGAGATTGGCGGCGGCCCTCATGATGTACCCCTCTCGTCGGTCCGAGTCGCGGGACGCGCATGGAGTGTGCTGCGAGCAGCGCATCCCGCAACGGCGGAATAAGCCTCTTGAACAAGGGGTCTTCCCGGCGGGCGTGGGCTTTCTGACCGGGTCGAACGCACCACCGGGGTCAACTATGTTGATAGCCGGATACTATACTCCAAATTGCCGGTTTTGGGAAGCCGGGAGGATCCGCCAGTCGACATGGGCACGGGGTGGAGTGCGGGGAGGACACCGCGGCCGGCTAGAACGTCGCGCGGAGCGCGATGCCCGCGGCGCCCGTCCTGGGAGAGACGGCCGGCACAAGGCCCATGATGCGGCCCGGGTCGGCGCCCAAGCGGGCGTTGTGCGCGCGGACGGTCCGGGGTGTGGTGGCGATGTCCATGAATGCGTCGATGACCAGCAGCGTGCCCCCGGCCAGGACGATCATGATATCCGCGAGCGTTCCCCCGAAGAAATCGTCATGATCATCGCTATTGACTGTGGCCACGGCTGCGGCGGTTCCGGCCACGATCACGCCTCGGGATACGACCCACCATCCGCTGCCCCCCGCGAGGAGGCGTCCGGCCGAGGGGCCAACGATGGCCCCGATGGCGAACAGGCTCCGGCTCGCGACCTGACTGCCCTGCTCGTAGGCGGGGTGGGCGGTCAGTGCGCCCGCAGCCATCGGAAGGGCTGTCGCGGCCAGGGAGAATCCCACCGCCGTGGACGGCGAGATCCAGCCGTCGGGATGTTCGCGCGCGTCCGGAAGGCACGCCTTGAGAGAGTCCACCCGCATCGTGGAAAGCGAATCCAATCCGGGGTCGCCGCCATCATCCGCCCACGCCGGAGCCTCGGCCCAGGCTGCCCCGAAGGCCAGCGTGAGCATCACCAATCCCGAGGCCAGCATATTCACGAGTCCCTCCCCTCGCCCGCCGCTCGCGGCCCCCTGGAGACGTGCACGTTTCCCTCGATGAAGAACCGCCACTGCGTCTCGCGCGCCACGCTGATGCCTATGCGCCCGCTCACTCCCACGCGCTCGCGGCGGCGTGGGCCGGCGCGCTCGATCCGCAGCGCGCCGTCGTCACGCGTGAGGTCCAGCCGGCTGTGTTCGCGCGTGAGGCCGAAGGCCTGCGCAAGGCGCGCGGGGCCGGAGGCGATGCGGGGATCCGGGGCCGCGCCTTCGCCGGAGCGCTGGATCCCGCGGCGCTCGCACATTCTCTCCACACCCGCCAGCGGCTCCACCGCCCGCAGCAGCACCGCCGCGGGATAACCCTCGCGCTCGGTGACCGCGTTCAGACAATGGTGCATGCCGTACGTGAAGTACACGTAGGAATAGCCGGGAGGTCCGTACATCACCTCGTTGCGCGCGGTGCGGCCGCGCGCCGCGTGGCACGCGGGATCCTCCTCGCCGACGTAGGCCTCGGTCTCCACGATGCGCCCCACCAGCAGCCGTCCGCCCTCCGAACGCACGAGGAGGTGGCCCAGGAGCGCCCGGGCCACCTCCACGGTGGGTCTGTTGTAGAACGATCTCTTCAGCGCCGACATCCGTCTCGCCTGGCTCAGCGGCCTCCCGGGACGTTGGACGCACCGCCGCCGCCGAAGCGGTATTCCACGCCCACCAGCAGGTGGCCGGAGCCGGCCACGTCCTCCAGGTTCGCCGCCATGCCGAGCTGGCGCGAGAAGGTGAACCGCCCGCCGACGCGGAAGATCCCCGCGCCGCTGCCGATTCGCTTGTTCGACGCGGTGACCCGGTAGCCCAGGCCGGCCCAGCCGGCCCACGACTGCCCGCTGCCCGCGTCAACCTCGAAGCTCAGGGCGGGGACCAGCTGCCCGTAGATGCCGGTGTCGCCGCCGCCGGTCACCAGGCCGCCGGCCAGCTCGCCCCCCAACTCCACGGGGAAGTCGCCGCCGGTGCCCATGATGCCCGCGCGCAGGTCTCCCTGCAGGGCGAATATCTTGTCCGCCAGGCCGGCCTGCACCCCCACGGTGCCGTGCGAACCGTAGTTCGCGCGCACCTCCGCCAGCGGGCCCAGGCCCACCGGCCCGGAACCGAGGTACAGACCGAGAGACTTCTGCCCGTCCCCCATGCGGTTCAGGGGGCCGAACTGGCCGAGATACTGCCCGTGCGCCGGCCGCGCGAACGCGGCGAGGCACAGCAGCGGGAGTAGCGCAGCCAGGGTGCGGACGGTGGTTTTCATCGTGGTTCTCCGTCGGCGCGCCCGGACGGGCCGGGCGCGCCAACCTTGGAATCGCCTACTTCTTCTTCGCGGGGGGCGTCACTTTGACCCTGGAGCCGCTGTATTGGTTGCTCTTCAGGAAGTTCACGCCCACGGAAAATGCGTCCCCGCCGCCACCCGCGGTGAGGTGGTTCCACTCGGCCACCACGCCCATGGACTTGGAGAAGTCGAACTCGCCGCCGATGCGGATCAGGCCGGAGGTGGCGGTGTTGCCGGAGGCAGCGTCCAGCTCGATGCCCACGCCGCCCCAGCCGGAGATCGAGCCCGAGCCGGCCGGCGCGGAGATGCTCACGCACGGCACGCCGTTCACCATGAACACGTTCGAGCTTTCCGTGGTGTAGCTGCTTCCGAAGACCTCCACGGTGGTGGCACCGGTGTGGCTGAATCCGGCAGCGATGTCGGCGCCCAGCTTGAATCTGTCGTTGCCCTGGATCGGGTGCGCGAAGTCAATGCGGCTGTCCAGCTGCGCCCCGAAAGAGGTCGGGCCGCTGTTGCTGGTCTTGCAGAAGCCGGCCTGGATGCCCAGGTCCATCTTCTTGCCCATGCCCAGGCGCACCATGCCGGTCGCCGCGATGGAAGTGCCGCTGGCGAAGCTGGTGTAGACGCCGAATTCCGAGAGGCCGCCGGGGCCGCTCTGGCCGAGCGGGCCGAACTGGCCGAAGAACTGGGCGTGCGCGGTGGCGGTAAGCAGGACGGCCATGGCAAGGGTCAGAATGAGGGTACGCTTCATCTTCATGCACCTCGATCGTTGAGAGGGGTGGTACGGCGGCAGTCCCGTCGCGAGTCCATCGCGCGGCCGACGCCCAGCCGGACACGCGGACACCCAGGAAGCGATTGTCCGCGCATCGCGAGGAAGCCTGCGGTAGATTATCCCCCGGGGAATACAGTGTCAAACGATCTTGGGCCCCCCGCGGAGGGCCGGGCCGGGCCCGGGCCGGGTGTCCCATCCGCGCGCCGGCGCCCGTGCGAGGTACCCATTCGGAGGCACGCATGCGGATTGACCTCAACACCCTGACCCATGACCAGGCCTACAAGCTGATGATCAGCGCCCTCGTGCCGCGCCCCATCGCGTTTATTTCCACCGTGGGCGAGGACGGGGGCCTGAACCTGGCTCCCTTCTCCTTCTTCATGGGGGTGGGCAGCCGGCCGCCGATGCTGGCGGTGTCCGTCGAGCACCGCCCGACGGGCCCGAAGGACACCGTGCGCAACATAAGAGCAAACCGCGAGTTCGTGGTGAACATGGTGGTGGAGGAGATCGCCGAGCAGATGAACCTGGCCAGCGGCGACTATCCCTACGGCGTGGACGAGTTCGAGGTGGCCGGGCTCACGCCCTGCCCCAGCGCCATTGTCAAGCCGCCGGGGGTGGAGGAGTCCCCGGTGCGCTTCGAGTGCCACGCCGTAAACCTGATGGAAGTCGGCAAGAGCCCCAACACCGTGATCTTCGGCGAGATCCTGTGCATCCACGTGCGCGACGACCTCTACCTCACCGACAAGATGCGCGTGGACACGCCCAAGCTGGGTGCGGTGGGCCGCCTGGGCGGCCCGCAGTATTGCCGGGTGAACGACATCTTCGAGATGATCCGGCCCAAGGTGAAGTAGGCGCCCCCGCGCTCCCCGCCGGCCACACCGGGAAGGCGGGGCGGGCACACCTACATCCCCAGCTGCCACATCAGGAAGCCGTACAGGTCCACCGCCTCGTCCAGCCGCTTCGAGGTGGGCTTGCCCTGACCGTGCCCCGCCTTGCCCTCCACCCGCAACAGGATCGGAGCGTCGCCGCCGGTCTGGGCCTGCACCAGCGCCGCCATCTTGCGGGCGTGCAGCGGGTGGACGCGGCTGTCGCCCTCGCCCGCGGTGAACAGCGTGGCGGGGTACTTCGTCCCGGGCTTCACGTTCTGGTAGGGTGAGTAGGCCTTCAGCCACTCGAACTGTTTCGCGTCGTCGGCGGTGCCGTACTCGGGGACCCAGTACTTCCCGATCAGGAACTTGTCGTAGCGCAGCATGTCCAGCAGCGGCACCTGGCACAGGATGGCGTGGAACAGATCCGGCCGCTGGGTCAGCGCAGCGCCCACGAGCAGCCCGCCGTTGGAACCGCCGGAGGCCGCCAGCTTCTCCGGGCTGGTGAAGCGGTTCCCGATCAGCCACTCGGCGCAGGCGTGGAAATCGTCGAACACATTCTGCTTCCGCCCCAGCCGGCCGGCCTCGTGCCACTCGCGCCCGTACTCGTCCCCGCCGCGCAGGCACGCCGAGGCGAACACGCCGCCATGCTCCAGCCACGCCATCACGGACGCGCGGAACCGCGGCGCCTCGGTGACGGCGAAGCCGCCGTAGCCGCTGAGCAGCGCGGGGCGGGCGCCGTCCAGGTGCAGCCCGCGCTTGTACACCACGAACAGCGGCACGCGGGTGCCATCCTTCGACTCGGCGAAGACCTGGCGGGTTTCGAAGTCCGCGGGGTCGAAGTCGGCATCGGCGCGGTCCACCAAGGCAAGCGCGCCGGTGGCGAAGTCGTAGCGGTAGATGGACCCGGGGTAGGTGAAGGAGTCGAAGCGGAAGAACATCTCGGCGCCGTCGGGGTCTCCCGAGATGCCGGTCACCGTGCCGGGCGCCGGCATGGGGATTTCCTTCTCCAGCTTCCCGTCCAGCGAGTACAGGTAGACGTGCGACACGGCGGCCTCGCTCACCAGCAGCACGATTCTGCCGGCGATGATGTCCATGCCGTCCATCACCCCGGTCTGCTGCGGGATCAGTTCCTTCCAGTTCGCGGGCTCCGGCGTGGCCGGCGGGGCGGTGACCACGCGATAGCGCGGCGCGTTCACGTTGGTCAGCAGGTAGAGTGTGCCCTTGTAGCCGTCGCCGCCCACGCGGCCGTCCAGGCCCACGGCCACCGGGCGGAAGGGCTCGCCGGCGCCGTTGGCGCGCACGAACAGGTCGTTCTTGGCCCAGTCCAGAGAGCGGCTGTAGAACAGCCACTTCCAGTCGGCGGAGGCGCCCACGCCCAGGTTCTCCTGGAAGGCCCTTCCCTCCTTGCCCACCACCACGACGTCCTTTGACGGGTCGTCACCGATCCTGTGGTGGTAGATCTTCACGTGGAAGACCTCCTGGCCCGCAGGCACCTCGCCCCTGGCCGGGTGGCGCGTGTAGCTGAACCCGTTGCCGTCGGGGTCCCACGCCACCGATGCCCGTGCGGTGTTGGGGATCATGTCCGGAAGGTCCCTGCCGGTGGCCACGTCGCGCACGTACAGCGTGCTCTGCTCGTCGCCGCCCGCGGACTTGCCGTAGGCGATGCGCCCGCCGTCCGGCGAGGTGTAGCGCCAGTCGAGGGCCACGGTGCCGTCCTGGCTGAACGTGTTGGGATCCAGCACCGGCTTCGCCGGACCGTCGAACTGGCCCTCGCGCACGTACACCACGGCGTGGTTCTGCAGGCCGTCGCGCCGGGTGCTGAAGTAGCGCCGGCCGTACACGGAGGGCGCGCCCACGTCGGGGATGGCGAAGAGCTTCTCGAACCGCGCGCGGAGCGCAGCGCGGCCGGGCCAGGCGGCGAGACGCTCCTGGGTGAACTTGTTCTGCGTGGCCGTCCAGGCCCTCACCGCCTCGTCGTCGCCTTCCAGCCAGCGGTACGGGTCGGTGATCACGGTGCCGTGCAGCGTGTCATTCACGGCGCGGACCTGCGTGGGCGGGTAGTCGGGCCGCCCCGACACCGGGCCGGCCTTGGACTCGGCCGCGCCGGCCACGGCGGGCAGGAGCAGGAGCGCGAGCGCCAGGACGGAGGCGCCGGCGGTGGAGGAGGAACAGGTCGCGTGCATGGATGGTAGTTCTCCTTGTGACGGCGCGGGGGCACCAGGTAGGGCAGGCATTCATCCCTGCCAGCGATTCCCAGGTAGAGTCTCGGCAGGCATGAGTGCCTGCCCTGCAATTACGAGATGGCCTTCGCCAGCAACGGCAGGGACACGTCATAGCGATACTGGACGTCCATATGACCGTCGTCGAACTCCTGGAACACGTGCCGGATCTTCAGCTGCTTCGCCTTCCGGGAGAACATGCGCGCACCCAGGTGCAGGTTCCACTCGTCGCGCGAGCCGGCGTCCAGGTAGACCAGGCGCATGCCGCGCAGGGCCTTCGCGCGCGACGGCAGCAGTCGCAGCGGGTCCAGCGCCAGCCACTTCCTCCACGTCCGCGCCCGCAGTTCGCCGGTCTGCAGGTCGAAGGGGAACTCGCAGCCCAGGGGGCCGCGCGGGTCCGGCGAGTAGCAGGTGGTCATGGCGACGATGTTGAGTACCTTGAGGTCGTCGTGCGTCTTCTTCCGCTTCGCCTGGAACCTGCGGTGCCAGGCTTCCGGCCCGCCGGCCCTGCCCATCTCGGTGCACGCGGCGGGAATGTCGGGCAGGTAGCAGTACTCGAAGCACATGTCGCCGCTGTGGCTGCCCACGGCGCCGAAGATTTCGGGGTGCAGCAGGCCCAGCATCAGAGCGCCGTAGCCGCCGGAGGACTTGCCCACCACCGCGCGGTGGCGCGGGCCGGGCCTGGTGCGGTAGAAGCGGTCCACGTAGGGCACCAGTTCGCGCACCAGGTGGTCCATGTAGCGTCCGGTGGAGCGGGAGTTGAGGTACTGGCTGCCGCCGAAGGTGGTGATGCAGTCGGGCATCACCACGATGCACGGCTTCATGGCGCCGGAAAGGATCAGCCGGTCCAGCCGCTGGTCCATGGCCTCGGTGAAGTGCGAGCGGTTGAGGCTCATCAGCCCGAAGCCGGTGAAGCCGGTGAGCAGGTAGATCACCGGGTAGCGGCGGTTGCCGTCGTCGTAGCCGGGCGGAAGGTACACCGGCACGGTGCGCACCGAGGGGTCGCCCAGGGGGTTGCCGCGCAGGACCCGGCTGGCGATGCGTTCCAGGACCACGGTGCCGGCGGCGGCGCTGGCGGCTTCGGCGGCGCGGTCGCGGCGGGGGAGCTTGCGCTTGGGTGGCATGGTGGCTCCTCATGTGTAGGTCAGGCATTCATGCCTGCGTACCTGCGCGGCTGTCCGCCTGAAGATGCGTCCTCGGAGACCTCTCCCGCGGTGCGAGTGTACCCCTCACGGCCCGCTCGGCTCCGCATCCTGCTCCGCCTCGCTGCGGCTGCTCCCTCCTCCTCCATCCCTGGCTCCGTCGGTCGCAGACGCACCGTGAGGGGTACACTCGCACCGCGGGAGAGGATCCTGCAGGGCCGTGCGTCGATGTGCTGTGTCCGGGCATTCATGCTTCCCGAGACGCTCGGCCATCCGTAGCAACCGTGAGTGCCTGCCCTACATCAGTTTCTTACTGCTCCAGCGCCTGCCCCAGACGTCGCAGCGCCTCGCGCAACTCCTCCGGCGGCGCGCCCACTCCCAGGCGCAGGTGGCCGGGGGCCTGGAAATAGTGACCGGGGACGGCCACGGTGTCGAACTGTTTCATCAGGCGCTCCACCAGCCGGGCGTCGTCGGTTCCCTCGGGGAGGCGGGGGAAGCTGACCAGGCCTCCGGCGGGGCGGACTTCGCGGATTTCGGGGTGTTCGGCGAGCCACGGGTCCAGGACGGCGCGGCCTTCGGCGGCGATGCGGCGGCCTCTCTCGGCCAGGCGGTCCATCTGCGGCACGGCCACGCGGGCGATGCACACGCTGGGATAGGAGGTCTGCGCCGCGAAGATGCCGTGCAGCCGACGGGCGCGGTCCAGTACCGCGGGGTCCCCCACGGCCCAGCCCATCCGGATGTCCGAGAGGCCCAGCGCCTTGGTGAACGAGGTGGTGACGATGGCGCGGGGCCCCAGAGATGCTGCGGAGGGTTCGCCCTCCACGAAGGGCAGGTACACTTCGTCCACTCCCAGCCACGCGCCGGCGGCTTCCACCTGCCTGTGGATCCGCTCCAGCACCGCGCGCGGGATGAGCGCCCCGCTGGGGTTGTGGAGGTTGGTGAGCCACACCAGCTTTGCTCCGCCGCGCAGCTCGCGAGCGAGCACTTCCTCGTCCACCTGGAAGGCGTCCTCGAAGCGGCGCGGCAACGGCACGGTCTCCGCGCCGAACAGCTCGGCGATGCGCGGCAGCGGCTCATAGCCGGGTGATTCCACCAGCACCCGCTCGCCGGGCTGCAGCAGCGCGCCAGCCAGCAGCGCGTTGGCCATGCTGGTGCCTTCGGCCAGCAGCACGTGCGCGGCGTCCACGCCGTAGCGCGCGCCCAGCGCCTCGCGCAGCGGCAGATTTCCGTACTCGTTGGGACCGCACAGCTCGAGGTCCTCGAGCCTAAGGCCCAGTTCCACGCGCGTCACGCACGGCACGCCGGAGAGGGCCAGCGAGTAGCGCGCCCGGGGGCGGACTTGCTTGGCCCATTCCATGTAGTCGGCCCCGGTGGGGCGCGATGGGGTCATTCGACTTCTCCGTCGTATGCGCCGGCCGGGCGCGACGCTCTCCGGCAACATCTCCGGGACGGCGTCCGGCCCGGGCGATCCTACAGCTCCGAGACCACCACTCCGGCCAGGATCACTCCCCCGCCCACCCAGGCCTGCGGGGTCATCTGGTCGCCCAGCCACAGGTAGGAAAACAACGCGGCGAACAGTGGCTCCAGCGCGTAGATGACGGCCACGTGCACCGCCGTGGTGTGCTTCTGGGCCCAGCTCTGCACCAGCAGCGGGATGCCGTTGGCGATCACCCCCAGCCACAGCATCGCCCCCCACGGCACCACGGCCGGGTCGATCCGCGGCTCGCGAAACACGAACCAGGCCGCGCCCGAGAACAGCGCCGTGCACAGGCACACCGCCGTGGTCATGGCCGTGGCGCTGCGGCCCGGCATGAGCTTCGACATCATCACGATCTGCACCGCGAAGCACAGCGCGCACACCAGCGTCAGCAGGTCGCCCGGACCGATCAGGATCCCCGGCTGGTAGGTGAGGATCAGCGATCCGGCAAAGGCCAGGCCGCAGCCGATCCAGGAGGCGATCCCGGGACGATGGCGCAGGATCCAGAGTCCGATGAACGGCACCATGGGCACCGACACGCTGGTCAGGAACGCGTTCTTGGTGGGCGTGGTCATGCGCAGCCCGTAGAGCTGGAACGCGAAGCCGAGGAACAGCAGCGCGGAGAGCAGCAGCGCGGCGCCCCAGGCGCGGCGGTCCAGGCGCGCCAGCGAGCCGCGGGCGACCAGCGCCAGGGCCACGGTGGCCAGCACGAAGCGCAGGCACATGAAGCCGAACGGCGGGAGGATCTCGAGGATCTGCTTGTTGAGCGGGAAGGTGGTGCCCCAGATGACGGTGGTCAGCGCCAGCGCGCCGTCGGCGACCAGCGACTCGCGGCGGGTCATTCCCCGACGGGCACCGCGCGGCGCCGGCGGCCGCGCGACTCGGCGGCGCGCAGCGAGAAGGAGAGGCTCTCGAACTCGATGGTCATGTTCACGTGGCGCAGGTGCACCTCCGCCGGCAGCGTCAGCTTGCGGGGGGCGAAGTTCAGGATCCCGGTCACGCCGGCCTCCACCAGCAGGTCGGTCACCTCCTGGGCGGCGCGCGCGGGCGTGGCCACGATGCCGATCTTCACGCCCTTCGCCCGGCACTCCGGCACCAGCCGGCGCACGTGCTGGATCTCGAGCTCGCCCCAGGCCTGCCCCACGACCTCCTCGGCGGCGTCGAAGACCGCCACGATCTCGAAGCCGCGGCGGCGGAACTCCTGGTAGGAATACAGGGCGCGGCCGATGTGCCCCGCGCCCACCAGCGCGCACGGCCAGCGGCGGTCGAGCCCCAGGATGGCGCGGATCTCGTCGTGCAGCCGGGGCACGTTGTAGCCCAGCCCGCGCTTGCCGAAGCTGCCGAAGTACGAGAGGTCCTTGCGCACCTGCGCGCTGGACACGCCCGCGCGCTCCGCCAGGCGGCGGCTGGAGACCACCTTGCGGCCCTCCTGCAACAACTCCTCGAGCACGCGGTGGTAGCCGCACAGGCGGCGGACTGTGGAGTCGGAGATCCGGGAGAGCTTCATGGCCATGTGTGGCTCGCCGATTACTTCTCGTCGCCCCCGTCGTCGGAGCCGTTGGTGTCGGCGGCTTCCGCGCCATTGGTCTCGCCGTTGTCGGCGAGGCCTTCCTCTTCCTCGGCCACCGCGCGGGCCACGTCCACCAGCAGGTCGTCGGACTGGAGGTTCATCAGGCGCACGCCCTGGGTGTTGCGGCCCATGACGCCGATGTCGCTGACGCGGGTGCGGATCATCTGGCCGTTGCGGCTCATCAGCATAAGCTGGTCGCCGTCCACGACCTCCTTCACCCCCACCACCTCGCCGTTCCGCTCGGTGGTCTTGATGGTGATGATGCCCAGGCCGCCGCGGTGGCTGATGCGGTACTCGGAGATCTCGCTGCGCTTGCCGTAGCCGTTGGCGGTGACCGTGAGCAGCGTGGCGTCGCGCTTCACCGCGACCATGCCCACCACGGAGTCCCCCTCCTCCAGCTCCACGCCCTTCACGCCGTGAGCGGTGCGGCCCATGGAACGCACTTCCTGCTCGTGGAAGCGGATGGCCTTGCCCTGCCGCTTGGCGAGGATGATGTCCTGTGTGCCGTCGGTGATGGTGGCCTCGATCAGCACGTCGCCCTCGTCCAGGTCCACGGCGTTGATGCCCGCACGGCGCGGGTTGCCGTAGGCCGAGAGCACCGTCTTCTTGATCACGCCGCCGCGGGTGGCCATCACCAGGAAGTGCTGGTCGTCGAACTCCTTCACCGGCACCACCGCGCTCACGCGCTCGTCCTTGCTGACCTCGATCAGGTTCACGATGGGCTTGCCGCGCGCCGCGCGGCCCGCCTGCGGGATCTCGTGCACCTTGAGCCAGTAGCAGCGGCCGCGGTCGGTGAGGTACAGGATGTAGTTGTGGGTGGAGGCGATGAACAGGTGCTCCACCCAGTCCTCTTCCTTGGTGCCGGCCCCGATCAGGCCCTTGCCGCCGCGCCGCTGCGACTTGTACGCGGTGGTCGGCAGGCGCTTGGTGTAGCCCATGTGCGAGACGGTGACGACCATGTCCTCCTTGGGGATCAGGTCGAGCAACTCGATCTCCGTCTCGGCGGCCACGATCTCGGTGCGGCGCTCGTCGCCGAAGCGCTTCCTCAATTCCAGGATCTCGGTCTTGATGATGTGCAGCACCTTGGCCGGGCTGGCGAGGATGCTCTTCAGCTCCTCGATGAGCTTGATGACGGCCGCGTACTCGTCCTCGATCTTCTTGCGCTCCAGGCCGGTGAGCCGCTGCAGCCGCATTTCCAGGATCGCGGTGGCCTGGATCTCGGAGAGCTTGAAGCTGCTCATGAGCCCGACGCGGGCGGTCTCGGTGTCCTTGGACTTCTTGATCAGGGCGATGATCGCGTCAATGTTGTCGAGCGCGATCTTGTAGCCCTCCAGGATGTGCGCGCGCTTCTCCGCCTCGTCCAGGTCGAACTGGGTACGGCGGACCACCACCTCGCGGCGGAACTCCACGTACAGGTCGAGGATGCGGCGCAACGGCAGCGTCTCGGGCCGGCTGTTCACCAGCGCCAGCATGTTGCCGCCGAAGGTGGTCTGCAGCTGGGTGTGCTTGAACAGGTTGTTCAGCACCACGCGGCTCTGCGCGTCCTTCTTCAGCTCGATGACGATGCGCATGCCGTCGCGGTCGGACTCGTCGCGCAGGTCGGAGATGCCGTCCACGCGGCCTTCCTTCACCAGGTCGGCGATCTTCTCCAGCAGCGTGGTCTTGTTCACCTGGTAGGGAATCTGCGTGACCACCAGGCTCTCGCGGCCCTTGGGGTCGGTCTCGCTGCCCACGCGGGCGCGGACCTGCATCAGGCCGCGGCCGGTGCGGTAGCAGTCGCGGATGCCCTGCACGCCGTAGATGATGCCGCCGGTCGGGAAGTCCGGGCCCTTGACGATCTCGAAGAGCTCGTCCTCGGTGGCCTCGGGCTTGTCGATGATCAGCGCGACCGCGTCGGCGATCTCGTTCAGGTTGTGCGGCGGGATCTCGGTGGCCATGCCCACGGCGATGCCGCTGCTACCGTTCAGGAGCAGGTTGGGCACCACGCTGGGCAGGACCAGCGGTTCCTCGCGCGTCTCGTCGTAGTTGGGCTTGAAATCAACGGTGTTCTTCTCGATGTCGCGGAGCAGGTCCGCGGCCACCGCGGTGAGGCGCGCCTCGGTGTATCGCATCGCGGCCGCTGCGTCGCCATCGATGGAGTTGTGCACGAAGATGCCGGCGTCGAGGAGGAAGTTGTGGTGCTCGTCCACGGTGATGTCGTAGACCTCGGCGGTTTCAGCGAGCGCGCGGACGGAGACGACGCGGTGGTTGTAGGTCCGGCCCGTCTGCACGAGCTCGTCGAAGTCGTGGAAGTAGTTCAGGGCGGTCCGCAATCGCGGCACCCACGCCTGCTGGCGGTTGGCTTCGTATGCCTCGGGCGTCAGCGGCACGCCCTGCGCCAGCAACCCGGACGCGTACCGTGCGATCTTCGAACGCATCACCTGCGAGCGGTACTCGGGGCGCTTCCAGCAGCGAGTCAGCAACTCTGCGGATTGGCCCGCCAACCGGTGCATTAGGCTCGGGTCTTGAGCGAGGCGCCGAAGGTTCGAGGCGCGGACGCCTTCGCGCTGCGCCAACCGGAATTCCGAATCGCACCATTGCCTGGCGATCTTCGCCCGGTGGACTTCCCGGGTGGACGGATCGCTCCAGAGAGCGTGCGCCATCCTCGAGGCGTGGTCGGGGGCGAACTTCGAGCGGTACTCGGCATTGCGCCAGTTCGCAGCGGCGTTTTCACGGAGCTTTGCCCTGACGGCGTCGGATTCCAGGGCCCGGATGATTGCCTTGGAGATCTCCGCCCGCTTGGCTGGGTCCTGCCACATCGCACGGCTCTTCTCGCTGATGATCCTGGCCACGAGCCGCTTCTGGTCCGGGGAGAGCGGTGTCTTCTCCACTCCCTTCAAGGCGGCCGACATGCGGAGCCGGTAATCCGGGTCCTGCCAGAGTTCCCTCATGCGAGTGGAGATCCGCCCACGCGCCTGCGGGTCGGCCGCCAACCGCATCCGCAGCGATCTGGAGAGGCGGATGCCGTTCTCCGACCGGAATCGGGGATCACGATTCTGTTTCGCGAACCGCAGCCGCCGGGCATCCCGCGCCTCGGGGTGCTCCCGGTAGTAGCGGAGGACGCCCGCGCGCTGGGCCTGGCGGAATGCGCCGTCGGTCCACAGTTCCTTGAGCTGTGCCGCATGCAGGTGCAAGTGCTCGAGGAATCCCATTCGCCGGATATTGTCGGGACGATTGTCCGCGCGGTTGAAATTCTCGTGGTGACGGACGAATGCCCGGCCGGTCGGCTTCGCCAGCCCCCGGGCTGCATTGAACTCGTCAGCCAGGTGATGGACAAACTCCCAGCGGTCGGACTTCGGCTGGTGGACCCGCAAGTAGCCGTTCAGGCCCGGCTTGACCGGAGCCCAATCGAAGTACCCGGGCATGAGGCTGTCACTCGGGCTCAACGCACGCGCTTCCTTGTAGGTTCGATCCCGAAGCAGGAATCGGTGGTCCGGCGTGCAGCGGATCCGCTCGCCGCTGTCGAGTGTGACCTCCACCAGCGGCGCCCCGCGCCGGGTAACCCTGGCATTCCGGCCCAAGCCCACGACGATCCGGCCCGAAGCATCAACCGAATACACGTGGAATGTTGCCTTGGGTCCAAGGGCGGCAAGTTCAGCGAAGCTCTTCGTAGTGCCATCAAGGAGCTTGATGCGGGTCTCGCCGGTGAAGCAGCCGAAATTTCCCTGCCCGTCGACCAGCGGGTAGCGCATGTTGAAGTCCTGCGCCATGCGCACCAGCGTGGGGTACACCACCTGCTCGCCGTGCGGGTGGTAGTTGCCGGAGGTGTCGCCGGCGATCTTGGCGCACTTGCGGTAGCCCCTGCCGGGCATCAGGTTCAGGTCGTGCATCGCCACCAGGATGCGGCGCTGCGAGGGCTTCAGCCCGTCGCGCACGTCGGGCAGCGCCCGCGACACGATGACCGACATCGAATAGTCGATGTAGGAGCTCCGCATCTCGTCCTCGATGTTGATCGGGACGATCTTCTGGCGGTGGTCAAAGGGTGTGGACATCAGGCTACCCCTGATAGTTGTGTGGTGCCGACGCAGGCCCGAACGGCGTGAACAAACTCAGGAAGTGACATGACCTCGTAACCACGGGCTGGGATTCTCTTCAGCACTTTCGCGAACCTGGCGTCTTCAGTGACGAAGATCTGTGTGTGTGCTGCTAGCGCTGCGTGCATCAGGTCACGCGAGTCACCTGCATCCACTCGTCGGCCATCGAATCTGTAGCTGCAGAGCAAAGACGCCGCTGCTTCGCAGTAGCCTTTTGTGAATGGCGTAGCCAGTATACGTTCGACGACCTCAGGAGTTATCGGAGCGAAGCGCGTAGTCCTGGCAAAACTGACGGCTGATTTCAACCGTTGCTCGTAGAAATACAACGACTTTGCTTCGATCGTGGCGCCACGCCTCTTAGAGGACCACGCCTCCATCAACTCCGGGGCCGTGCTCAAGATGAGGTCGTTGAACTCCGAGATTCTCTCGTCAACCCAACTGGAGAGGCGGCGACGCTCGGCCTCAGCCGCCTCACCATCGGAGGACAGCAAGTCCTCCAAAGCGCCACAGAGATAGTCCTCTCGGTATTCAAAGGGCTCAGGAAGCCTAGAGCCGGAAAAGGCCGCAATCACTGCTTCCATTGCGAGGTCTCGATGCTGCCGAAATATGCGCTTCGGATTCACCCATCTCCGGGCAAGTTGAATTTGACCCAGGGTTTGTTGACGATCCGGTGCGGATCGAGCCGCCCAGCGCATCCACTCCTCGAGCACATGGACGCCGAATTCGAGGGAGTACGCACCTGACGCAAATGCCCGCTCAACGAGCTTGATGTCACTTGCGTCCACCCCGATCGACTTGTCAGCATGATCATAAGTGCTCGAATCGAAATAGACGGTGGTGGTGGGTGGAGCGCATTTGGAATCCATGTCCATCTCACACATCCAAATTCCTCACGAACAGCGCGTTCTCCTCGATGAACTTCCTTCTCGGCTCCACCAGCTCGCCCATGAGGACGGAGAACATGTCGTTGGCTTCCACCTCATCCTCGAGCGTGACCTTCAGCAGGGTGCGGGCCTCGGGGTCCATGGTGGTCTTCCACAGCTGGTCGGGGTTCATCTCACCGAGACCCTTGTAGCGCTGGATATTGACGCTCTTCTTGCCCAGCCGTTCGCTGGCGGCGTCGCGCTCGGCCTCGGTGTAGCAGTAGATCTCCTCCTTGGCCTTCTTGACCAGGAAGAGCGGCGGCTGGGCGATGTAGACGTGGCCCTGTTCCACCAGGCTCTTGAATCTCCGGAAGAGGAAGGTGAGCAGCAGGGTGCGGATGTGCGCGCCGTCCACGTCGGCGTCGGTCATGATGATGATCTTGTGGTAGCGCAGCCGGCCGATGTCGAACTCCTCGTCCACGCCGGTGCCCAGCGCCGTGATCACGGTGCGGATTTCGTCGTTGCCCAGGATCTTGTCGAGCCGGGCCTTCTCCACGTTGATGATCTTGCCCTTGATCGGCAGGATCGCCTGGAAGCGCCGGTCACGGCCCTGTTTCGCACTGTTGTGGACGAACACTCCGGACTCCAGGGCGAAGTTGTGCGTGCCCGGGACTTCCAGGTCGTAGACGTCCATCCGCTCGGTGAGGCGCTCGACCTTCACGACTCGGTGGTTGTAGTTGACCACCGCCTCGAGCGCCCAGGTCTGCTCACCATCGAAGTACCGCTGGCAGAAACGGTCAAACCGAAGCAATGACTTGTCCCGCGTCGCCGCGCGGTGCGCCTGGTAGGCGTCGAGATCGACGGAACCCTTCTGGATCTCTATCTGCTTCAGGGCCGCCATCGTCTTTCGGTAGTAGGTGCGTTCGAGCGCCGCGCGCCGCAGCGCGCGAAACTCGGCGGTCCACTGTGACGATGTAGCCTGGCGGCGCCATTCGCGGAGCGCCGGGTCCTGCCACTGCGCCTTCGAGGCCAAGCTCAAGGCCTCACGGCGCTCGGCGTGCGCTTCGAAGTGGCTCCGCGTCCGCTCGGACTGGGCCCTGCGGTTTTCCTCGCTGGACCAGAACTGCCGCTGGGCAGCGTCGAGCCGCGACAGGTTTTCGCGACGGTATTCGGCATCGCCCTCGTAGAACCGGAGCCAGCTTTCCTTCATGAAGGCCTTGTAGCTCTCGTCCTGCCACTGTTCGCGGGCCCGACGCGATGTGATTTCCCGAGTCTTCGGCTGCTTCATCCTTGCGCTCATCCGCGCGCGGAACTCGTCAGACTTCCGTATGCGGCGGCACTTCTCGACGGTCTCCGCCCGGTGCAGGGTGGCGCCAACGTGCCGACGGTGCAGCTCGAGGTGCTCTTCCTTCGTCAGGCGCCGGAGGTTCGTGGGGTTGTTGTTCCGCTTGTCAAAGTCGATGTGGTGACAGTGGTCACCGTCGGACTCCGAGTACGCGCCCTGCCAGCGGTTGTGCCAGTCGGCGAGCTTGTGGGTGAACAGCCAGCTATCGGAGCGCGGATCCCAGGTCAGTTCGTAGCCCGCGATCGTAATGCCCGGCTCGCTCATGTCCGAGAGCTTGCGGCGCAGCGGCATCACCGAATCCTCCGGCGTCAGCTCCGCAGCCGCCTTGTAGCTCCCGTCACGCAGCATGAATCTGTGGTCCGGCGTGCACACGATCGTGCTGCCGTTGTCCAGCGTGAGGCGCACCACCTCGGTGTCCCGCTTGGTCCGCCGCACGTTGAGGATCCGCTCAAGGCCGATCTTGCCGCCGCGGCGGATGGTGTAGCAGAAGTTCTGCCGGCCGGACTCCTGCTCCGCGACCAGCTCCAGGAAGCTCAGAGCGCGACCGTCCGCGAGCGCCACCTTCGTGTCGCCCGAGAAACAGCCCCCGGCCGAATCTCCTTCCACAATATACAGTTCGCACTGCTCCGGCACGTTGCTGGAGCAGTCCGCCAGCTTGCCCGGAAGCCCGCCGCCGTCCAGCACCGACTTGCGGCGCGCCAGCTCGCGGGCCTTGCGGGCGGCCTCGCGGGCGCGCGCGGCGGAGACGATCTTCTCGATGATCTTGCGCGCCACCGAGGGATTCTCGGCGAAGAAGTCGCGCAGGCCCTCGCCCACGATGCTCTCCACCAGGCCCTTCACCTCGCTGTTGCCCAGCTTGGTCTTGGTCTGGCCCTCGAACTGGGGCTCGGCGATCTTCACGCTGATCACGGAGGTCAGGCCCTCGCGGACGTCGTCGCCGGTGACCGCGGCCTTCATGTTCTTGAGGAAGCCCTCTTTCTCGGCGTAGTTGGCCAGCGCGCGGGTGAGCGCGGAGCGGAAGCCCACCAGGTGGGTGCCGCCCTCGACGGTGTTGATGTTGTTCACGTACGAGAACACCGTCTCCACGTAGGAGTCGTTGTACTGGAGCGCGAACTCCACCTCGGTGGTGTCCTTGGTGCCCTGGTGGTAGATGGGCTTGGGGTGCAGCGGCTCCTTGTTCTCGTTCAGGTGCTTCACGAACTGGACGATGCCGCCCTTGAACAGGAACTCGTGCTTCTTGCCGGTGCGCTCGTCGGTGATGTCAATCTGCACGCCCTTGTTCAGGAACGCCAGCTCGCGCAGCCGCTGGCTCAGGATGTCGAAGCTGAACTCCACGCCCTCGGTGAAGATCTCGGTGTCCGGCTTGAAGCGCACCATGGTGCCGGAGGTCTTCTTCTTGCCGATCTCCTTGAGCTCGCTGGCGGTCTTGCCCTGCTCGTAGCGCTGGTGGTAGACCTTCCCGCCCACCGACACCTCGACCTCCAGCCACTCGGCCAGCGCGTTCACCACCGACACGCCCACGCCGTGCAGTCCGCCGGAGACCTTGTAGGTGTCGCGGTCGAACTTGCCGCCGGCGTGCAGGGTGGTCATCACCACCTCCACGGCGGGCTTCTGCATCTCGTGGTGCATGTCCACCGGGATGCCGCGGCCGTTGTCCTGCACCGACACGCTGCCGTCCTTGAGGATGCTCACGCTGATGGCGTCGCAGAACCCGGCCAGCGCCTCGTCAATGGAGTTGTCCACCACCTCGAAGACGCAGTGGTGCAGCCCGCGCGGGCCGGTGGTGCCGATGTACATGGCCGGGCGCTTGCGGACGGCGTCCAGGCCCTCGAGCACCTTGATGTTCGCGGCGTTGTAGTGATGCCCCGCCTGGGTGGCCCGGTCCTGCGCCTGCTGGGCAGTGTCTTTTTCTTCCAACAGCGACTCCCCTTCCAGATCCTCGAATAGGCTCGGTTCGCGGCCGGCGACGTCTTCGCTCGGGGTCGGCTTGTGCATCCGGAGCTACCTCCCTGGTGCCTGGCTGCCGCCCTCCGGGACCAGCACGATCTCGCGCACCAGCCCGGGTCCGTGGCGCTCGGCAAAGGCGCGGACCAGGTCCGCCCGCCGCAAGCCCAGCTCCTGCATGACGGAGGCCCCGCGGGCCTCCACGGTCAGCCGGCCGTCCTGAAAGTCCAGCACGCTGCTGCGCGCCGCGAGCGTCGGCCCGACCAGTTCCGGCCAGGACGCCGCGGCCCGGAAGCCGAGCAGCCGTTCCTCGAGCCCGTAGGCCTTGAGGATGCCGCGCAGCGCGTCGCTCGCTACTTTCAACGTCGGCTCGTCGGCGCGGCACTCCCTCGCCGCGCCCGGGTGACGGGCGGACACCGCCGTCCCGCACTCTGGCGCGGGAGGCGGCGCACCCCGACTAGTCCTGCAGACGGAGCGGCATGATCAGGCACAGCGCCTGGGCATCCGACTTCGGATCCACGGGCGTGACCACGCCGGCCGTCACGGGGGTGTTGAGGGCAAACTGGACGTTGTCGGCATCCATGCTCTTCAGGATGTCCAGCAGGTAGACCGCGTTGTAGCCGATCTCGAGGTCGTCCTCGCCGTACCTGGCCTCGAGGTCGTCCCGGGCGTCGCCCACGTCGGCCGTGCTCACCGAAAGGTGCACCCGGTTCTTGCGCAGGCTCACGCGCACCTGGTGGCTGGCCGTGTCGGAGAGCTTGCTCACCCGCCGCAGCGACGAGAGCAGCGCCTCCCGGCCCACCACCAGCAGCTTCTTGTTCTCCTTGGGAATCACCTGCTCGAAGTTCGGGAACGGCCCCTGCAGCAGCCGCGTGGTGAGCGTGGTGGGCCCCACCCGGAACGTGGCGGCGGAGGCGGAGATGTCCATCTCGACGTCGCTGCCGCTCTCCACGGCCCAGGCCGCCACCGGCACCAGCGCCTTGGGCGGCACGATGGCCTCGCGCGGCTCCTTCTTCTCCACCGGGAACGCGCCGGCCGCGTAGGCCTTCGCCAGGCGGTGGCCGTCGGTGGCCACGAAGCGGATTTCCTTGTCGGCCACCTGCACCAGGATGCCTCCCAGGGCGGGCCGCGTCTCGTCGGTGGACACCGAGTAGGTGCACATCTCCACCAGGCGCTGGAACGTCTTCGAGGGGATCTTCACGCTGAACGCGGCGCGCTCCTGGCTCAGCGTCGGAAAATCCTCCGCCGGCATGGGGAACAGCTGCACGCGGCTGCGCTGGCACTGCATCTGGAACTTGCCGTCCTCGAGCGAGACCTCCACCGCGTCCTTCGGCAACTCGCGGACCACCTCCTCGAGACGGCGCGCGTTCACCGCCACCGTGCCCGGCGTCTCCACCGGGGTCTCGAGCGTGGTCGAGATGGAGATTTCGAGGTCCGTCGCGGCCACCCGGATGCCACCGGGGCGCGCCTCGATGAGGAAGTTCGACAGGATCGGCAGGGTGGTCTTGCGGGGAACCCCGTTCCCGGCTACCTGCAGGAGCCTATTCAGATCCTTCTGCTGGACGGTAAACTTCATGCGTTCTTTCGCTCCCTCAAGGGGGAGAAAGTGCCGGAAGCATGGGACGCTCCCAGGGGCCTCTAAAATCAACTCGGATTATAAGTTTGACACCCGGAGGCGACAAGGAAAAAACAATCGCTCCCAGGGCCACTGCAACGCGTTTCGAGGGCCTTTTCTTGTGATGTCTCTGTTGGTCTTTTGGTTAAGCCAACCAGAAGTACCCCGTAGAAGAGCCCTGTGCATATGTGGAAGAAGGTGTTAATAACTTGGCCCGCAGACACTTACCGCTCTCGGGCGGTGTGGGGAAGACCGGGATTCGATCCGGGCGGTCCGGGGAAGCCCCGGGGACAACTTCCGAGGCTCCTGGAGTGCCGGGAAAACCCACCTGTGGCTCCCCGTCATTCCCCCGGTTTTCCCACCGGGTTTTCCCCGTCCCTACTTCTGCAGCACCAGGCGCTCGCGGATCTTCGTAACCGCTTCCTGGATCGAGGGATCCCGGTCCAGCAGGCCGCCGATCTTGCCGATCGCGTGCATCACCGTGGTGTGGTCGCGATCCCCGAAGTGCGAGCCGATCTCGCCCAGGGAATGACGCGTCATCTCGCGCGAAAGGAACATGCACACTTGCCGTGGCCGGGTGTACTCGGCGTTGCGGCGCGGGCCGCGCACGTTCTCCTCGGCCACTCCGAAGTACTTGCACGTCTCCAGCAGGATCTCGGGAATGCCCACGCGCCGGTCGGTGCGCCGCAGCACGTCGCGCAGCACCTCCTCGGCCAGCGCCACGCCCAGGACCTGCCCGGTGAGGCGCGCGAACGCCAGCACCTTGGTCAGCGCGCCCTCCAACTCGCGGATGTTGCTGGTGACGTTGTGGGCCACGAACAGCGCCACGTCGGGCGGCAGCTGCACCTGCTCGCGCTCGGCGCGCTTCTGGAGGATCGCCACGCGCGTCTCGAGGTCCGGGGGCTGCACGTCGGCCACCAGGCCCCAGTTGAAGCGGCTCACCAGGCGCTCCTGCAGCGCCGGGATGTCGCGGGGCGGCTGGTCGGAACTCATCACGATCTGCTTGTAGGTCTCGTGGAGCGAGTTGAAGGTGTGGAAGAACTCCTCCTGCGTGCGCTCCTTGCCGGCGAGAAACTGGATATCGTCCACCAGCAGCACGTCGAGGCTGCGGTAGCGCTGCTTGAAGTCGGACATGGAGCCGGCCTGCAGCGACGAGATCAGCTCGTTGGTGAAGCGCTCGCTGGACACGTACAGCACGCGCGCGTCCGGCTTGCGGGCCTTCACCGCGTGGCCGATGGCGTGCATGAGGTGGGTCTTGCCCAGCCCCACGCCGCCGTAGATGAACAGCGGGTTGTGGCGGAACCCCGGCCGCTCGGCCACCGCGTTGGCGGCCGCGGCGGCGAGCTGATTGCCCGAGCCCACCACGAAGGAGTCGAACGAGAACTGGCGGTTGATGTGGCTCTCGGTGTCGAGGTACTGCCGCGGGTCGTCCTCGGCGGGCGCCTGCGCGCGTGGCGGAGGCGTGGCCTCGGGGTTCACGCGCAGCGTCACCCCCACGGGGCGGCCGACGGCCGACTCGGCGGAGGCGCGGATGAGGTCCAGGTAGTGCGAGTCAATCCAGTCGGCGAAAAAGGCGTTGGGGACTTCCAGCTCCAGCGCGTCCTCGCACAGTGCGGCCGGCTTCAGGGGTTCGATCCAGGTGTGGAATGTCTGGGCCGGCGTCTTCGACCGGAGTAGCTGGACGATCTCCGTCCAGAGGGGGAGCGGGTCGGACGTCATAGTAAGGGGGATCTCCAGCGCCGCCACTCCGTGGCAGCACAGGCTAAGGTATTGTAATAAGACAAATTAGCTAGCTGGATATGGCGGGCACAGGATATCCACGCGAGTTATCCACATCCGTGGAAATCCCGAGGGGAGAAACATGGCGCTGCGGACCACGAACCGGTCCGCCACGAACTCCCCGGGTGAGCGGGGCAGAGAAGCCCAGGTGCGAGTCCAGGTTTCCGAACAGGAGTCTTCGGCCGAGATGAAGTGCGAGGTGCAGACCCAGGTTCTCTGCGCATCCGAGTTTCCGCCGCACGCAGCCCGCCCCGGCAGCTTGCGCACGCCGCCGTGGCCGATTCCGATGCTCCTGGATTCGCCACGGAGAAGTGCGCGAGATGCCGAAGTGCGCCGACTCTAGCACCACGCGCGCGCGACGCGCCGCCCCGCGAGTGGAACGTGTGTTCAAAGCATCGCTTCGCGCCAAGATTTTCTCTTGACGGTTTTTGACCCACCGCGTCGCCCGCGCGACGCAGTGTGGAAAACCCCCGTAAACACAGGCGTTTTGTGAGTTGTCCCGTGTCGGCAGGTGCGCGCTGCGCGCGCGATCCGTGTCACACACTTCGCGGGTGTGGAGAAAGTTCGCCGCGCCTCCTCGCACACCCTGACGAGAGGACGTTCCATAAACGATCACATTCGTAGAACCGAATCGTCCGGCGCGCGGATTCCCTCCCGCGCCTGCGCGCACAGACGGTTCCGGGAAGTGGAGCGTGGCAGATGTACGGAGAGGGTCGCGGAGTGGTGGGGGGCGCCGCCCCGCGCGCTCCATTCCCGGGGAATCCGGGGTCTCACCGGAGCCCGGGCCCACTGTCCGCTCCCCGGCGACCCTCGTGGGCACCGGGACCGCCCCCCGGAGCGACCGGCTCCGACCCGCCCCCCACCGATCCCGCCAACGGGCTCCGGGACCGCCCCATCGCAGTCCTCCGCCCCCTGTGGAAAAGAGGGGTATCCCCGTGTCAAAATCGCTACTTGCACCCGGTTCCCGGCTCGTCTAGACTCTCCGGCAGCGTGGGTCTAGGCGAACCTACGGAGGAGTGGAAGCTCTCCTGTTGCGGCGTTCGGATCTCGTCCGCCCTTTCCGGTCTTCCCTCCCCCGATGCCTTGGTCCATTCCCGTCCGCCGGGCGTTTCCCCGGAGGACGAGGGTCAGGCCTTTGCCAGCGGACCCCATTGGGTCCCCCACGCGGATCTCACGGCCCCGGAGGCCGGCCCGCCATCGCGGGCCCGCCCCGAGTTCCGGCGCCGGGCGCCCCGCGGGGCAGCCCACCGCCGCCAAGGAGACGCAGCTTGAAGCGCACGTACCAGCCCAACAACAACCACCGCAAGAAGACCCACGGCTTCCGCGAGCGGATGAAGTCCGCCAACGGCAGGAAAGTCCTGGCTCGCCGCCGCGCCAAGGGTCGCAAGCGTCTCACGGTATCGGGCTAGCAGTCCTCTCGTGGCGCGGTTGGAGTCCTTGCCGCGGCGGGCCCGAATCCACCAGGCTTCAGAGTTTCGGAACGTCTACGATCACGGCACGGTCCAGCGCGGCTCCAACATCGTGCTGTTCGTGCTCCCCCGCAGCGACCAGTCGCTGGTGCGCGCGGGGGTGGTGGCCAGTCGCAAAGTCGGGGGCGCGGTCCAGCGCAACCGGGCGAAGCGGCTGATGCGAGAGGCGTTCCGCAGGACCCGGTCGGCGCTCAGCAACCCCGCCGACCTGGTGCTGGTGGCCACGTACCGCTGCGCGAAATCCACCGGGCCGATCGTCGCCGAGGAACTCCGGCAACTGCTCGTCCGCGCCGGACTGCTCTCCTGAGCCCACCATCCATCATGCGTACCCTGGCGTTGCGCCTCATCCGGCTCTACCAGGCCACGCTGTCTCCCCACGTCCCGGGCGGCTGCCGCTTCCACCCGTCCTGCTCGCGCTATGCCCACGAGGCCATCGAGGCCCACGGGTTGTGGCGGGGCGGGCGGCTGGCCCTTCGCCGGCTGCTGTGCTGCCATCCCTTCCACCCGGGCGGCTACGATCCCGTGCCGCGCACCCGGGCCTGAGAGAGGCGATCCCCCTTGGAAGACCGCCGACTTATCGTCGCGATCGCGCTGGCCATCGCCATCCTGCTGGGCTGGCAACTGATGCTCTCCCGCACCGGGCTCGACAAGCAGATTGCCCCGCCGCCGCCGGACAAGACCGCCACGGCGCCGGGCACCCCGGCGGGCGGCCCCACCGGCAGCCCCGCCGCGGGCGGCGCTTCAAAAGCGGGAGCCCCGGCCACCCCCACGCCGGCGGCCACCATGAGCAGCCCCACCGCATCGGCCCAGGCCGCGCTGGTGGACGCCCCCCCGGAGAGCCTCATTTCCGTCAACACCGAGCTGTGGACCGCGGTCTTCTCCAGCCGCGGCGCCCGCCCCGTCCACTGGGTGCTCAAGGGCCACCGCCGCGGCGACCACAAGCCGCTGGAACTCATCCCGGAAGGCGCGGGACTGGAGCGCTTCGCGCTGCGCCGCTCGGGCGCGGAGACGGACTTTTCCCAGGCCTACTTCCGCGTGATCGAGGACCGCACCGACGACACCTCCCGCGTGCTGGCGTTCCAGGCGCAGGAGTCCTCCGGCGCGTCGATCACCGTGCGCTATCACATCCCCGGCAAGTCCTTCGTGACGTCCGTGGAGTGCGAGATCTCCGACGCGCGCCCCGACGACCGGCTGGTGGTGCAGTGGCGCGGCTGGAAGCTGGACACCGAGACCAACCAGCCCGAGGACCTTCGCGCCGCCCGCGTATCCGTGCTGATGGGCGAGCAGCGCGAGGAGGACGACCTCGGGAAGTTCAAGAAGTCTTCGGAGAAGGCCCACTCGGGCGCGGTCCAGTGGGTCGTCCTCCGGAGCAAGTACTTCGCCACCGGGTTCCTGTTCCCGCAGGACGCCGTGGGCGGAGTGGCCGCACTCGGCAGCTCGGACTCGATGCGCCTGGGAGTGCGCTACGAGTACCCGCTGCTGGGCCGGAAGTCCGTGGTGTACGGGATGTACGTCGGACCGGTGGATTTCTGGAAGCTGCAGACCGCCGGGCACAACCTGACGCGCCTCGTGGATTCCGGGTTCAAGCCCATGGTTCCATTGAACCGGGCCATGCTCAAGTTCTTCACCTTCACGCACAAGTTCGTGCCCAACTACGGGCTCGTGATCATCGTGCTGTCGGTGTTGATGCGACTGGCGTTCTGGCCCCTGAATCACAGCCAGATGCAGAGCATGAAGAAGATGCAGGAACTGCAGCCCGTATTGGAGAAGCTGCGCGAGAAGTACAAGGGCGACCAGGAGCGGCTCAACAAGGAGACGTTCGCGCTGTACAAGGAGCAGGGAGTGAACCCGCTGGGCGGGTGCCTCCCCATCCTTTTCCAGATGCCGATCTTCTTCGCCCTGTACAGCGTGCTCAGCGGCTCCATCGAACTGCGGCAGGCCGGCTTCGTCGGGTGGATCTCCGACCTGAGCGCCCCCGACGTGCTCATGACGTATGCCGGCTTCCCCGTGCACGTGCTGCCGCTGGTCATGTCGGCAACGATGATCTGGCAGCAGAAGCTCACTCCCATGGACCCGCGGCAGGCCATAACCGGCTACCTGATGCCGGTCGTGATGCTGTTCATCTTCTACGGCATGCCGTCGGGACTGGTCCTGTACTGGACCGTCACCAACATACTGACCGTCCTGCAGCAGATGCAGATGCGCGCGGGCACCAAGCCCGCTGAGACGGTCGCCTCGTGAGGAAAGAAATGAAACCCCACCACCGAAACCACAGGCAGTTCAAGGATTCCAGCCGGCGCAAGAGCGCCGAGGCCACGGCCAACTCCGTGGACGAAGCCATCATCAAGGCCCTCACCGAGCTGCGCGTGCCCAAGGAGCGGGCGCGCATCGAGGTGCTGGACGAAGGCAAGCCCAAGCTCCTGGGCCTCTTCGGCGGACGTCCCGCGCGCGTGCGCGCCACGCTGAAGGGCGGGATTGACGTCGAAGCCCCCCAGCGCGGCGACCGCGGGGACCGCGGCGGGGACCGCGGCGGACGCCGGGAGCGTGGCGACCGCGGCGGCCGTGAGACGCGCGCCGGCGGTCAGGATCGCCCCGTTGGCCAGGACCGTCCCGAGCGGGCCCCGCGTGGTGACCGCCCGGAGCGCGGGGATCGGGACCGCGACCGTGACCGTGGCGACCGCGAGGCCCGTCCGGCCCGCGCCTCCTCCAGCCCGGTGCGGCCCGAGGACATCCGTGAGAAGGCGGCGCAGATGCTGCGTCTCATGGGCGCGGAGCCCGGCATCACCATCGAGGAGCGCTCCGGCGAGGTATGGCTCAAGGTGGAGTCCAGCGAGCTGGACGGCGTGCTGATCGGTCGCCGGGGCGAGACGCTCACCGCCATGGAGCATCTGCTCACGCGCATGTCGAGTCTTCACGACCGGGACCGCGTGAAGGTGATCCTGGACATCGGCGGCTACCGCAGCCGCAAGGGCGCGCCGGCCCCCGGAGGCATGCTGCCCGACGACGCCATGACGCCGGTGGACGACTCCGAGGACCTGGACGAGGTGCTGGAGGCCGAGACCTCCGAGTTCGAGACCGTGGCCGACGCCGGGGAAACCGGTGCCGAAGGCGGCCGCAAGCGCCGTCGCCGGGGCCGTCGGGGCCGCGGAGGCCGCGGCGAGGGTCGTGAGGAGGCCGGCGTGAACGGCGGCGAGGCCGCCGTGGCCGCGCCCCGCGGGTTCACCCCGCGCGGGCTGGGCACGCCCGTGGATGAGGCCGAGATGGAAGAGCCCGGCGGAGCGCTGCTGGACGAGGCCGGGTTCGACGAGCCGGAGGACGAGTTCGACGCCGAACCGGCGCTCGAGGCGGACGAAGCGGACGAAGTGGCAAGCCCCGTGGCGGCCGCCCCGGCCGCCCCGGCGGTGCGCGACCCCGAGGACGACTTCCGCGAAGAGGACTTTGGCGGCAGCCGGCCGCACAGCCGCAGTGGCGGCAGCGGCGGTGGCGGCGGCCGGGACCGGGACCGCGATCGTCGCGGTGGCCGCAGCGGCGGCGGTGGCCGGGATCGCGACCGCGGGCGTGGCGGGCGTGACCGCGACCGGGACGACCGTCCGCACTTCGAGACCACCCCCGAGATCCGCGCGTCCATCAGCGAGTCGAAGCGGCTCGAGCAGGAACTGATGGCCCGCATGGGCGGCGAGCAGCCGGCGGCCGAGACGGGCCAGCCGGAAGCGGCCGGCCCGAAGATGCCGACGTTCAAGAAGAACACCAAGAAGCGGCGGGGGTACGCGCCTCCCGGAGCGTAGTCGCGGAGCGGGCGCGCTCCCCTGGATCGAGCGCGCCCGGATCGGCAGGAGCGATGTTCGACCTCGACGACACCATCGCCGCACTGGCGACCGCACCCGGCCCGGCGGCCCTGGCTCTCCTGAGAGTCAGCGGCCGCCGGGCTTTTTCAGTGGGCGACGCGGTGTTCCGCGGCCGCGTGCGCCTGGCCGACCGGCCGGGATTCACCGTGGCGCACGGGTGGGCGGTGGCCGCCGAGATGACGCCCGCGGTGGGTGACGAGGCGGCGGCCGGTGGCGCGGCTGCGCCCACCGAGCCATCCCCCGCCGCGTCGCGGGGCGCCGCCGCCCCGCCCTTCGGGCACGTCATTGACGAAGTTTTGGCCACCGTCTTCCGCGCCCCGCACAGCTACACCGGCGAGGACATGGTGGAATTCTCCTGTCACGGCGGCGCGGCCACCACCGCCGCGCTGCTGGCCGCGCTGCTCCGCGCGGGCGCGCGGCCGGCCGAGCCCGGAGAATTCAGCCGGCGGGCCTTCGTGAACGGGCGGATGGACCTGGCCCAGGCCGAGTCGGTGGCGGATCTCGTGTCCGCGCGTACCGACCGGGCCCGCGAGAGCGCCGTGGCCCGGCTGCAGGGCGAGTTCTCTCGCGCCGTGCGCGCCATGGGCCTGCGCACGCGCGAAATCCTGATGGACTGCGAGACCTACCTGGACTTCCAGGAGCAGCTCCCCGACGACTTCGCGTGGGAGCTGCGCGCCGCCGGAGCGCGGGGCCTCGCCTCGGAGGTGGAGGCGCTGCTCGCGGGCGCGTCCGCCGGCAGGCGCCTGCGCGAAGGCGCGCGCGTGGTGCTCACAGGCCGGCCCAACGCGGGCAAGTCGAGCCTGCTGAACGCGCTGCTACGCGAGGAGCGGGCGCTGGTGAGCGAGGTGCCCGGCACCACGCGGGACGTGCTTCGCGAGACGATTGATCTCGGCGGCGTGCCGGTGACGCTCGTGGACACCGCGGGCCTCGGCGAGCCGCCCATATCTTCCGGGGGCACGGGGTCGGCCCCCCCGCCGGGGCAGCTCGAACTCGCCGGCATGGAACTCGCCCGCCGCGAACTTGCCGCCGCGGACGCCCTGGTGCTGGTGGTGGATGTCTCCGTTCCGGTGAGCGTGGACGACCGCGAGGCGCTGGAGCGGCTCGCCCACCGGCGCGGCGTGGTGGCGGCGAACAAAGTTGACCTGGGGGATGCGTGGGGCGAGGCGCGTGAAGGCGTCGCCCCCGCAACGGCCCCGTCCCCAGGCGCGGCCCCCGTGCAGGCCGCCGCGGGAAGCGCCCTCTGGCCCGTGGTGCGAACCTCCGCGCGAACCGGCGCGGGAGTTGCGGAACTGGCGGCCGCGCTGCGCACGCTGCTCCTCGGCGACGCCGGGCGCGAGGCGCCGCTGGTTGCCACGGTGCGCCAGGAGCACGCGCTGCGAGCCGCGAGCCTCGCGCTCACGGCCGCCGCCGAACGCCTGGACGCGCACGAACTGCTGGACACCGCGGCGTTCGAGTTGCGCGAGGCGCTGTCCGCATTCGACGAAGCCCTGGGCATCGGGGCGTCGGCGCCGGTGCTGGACGAGATCTTCTCGAGGTTCTGCATCGGAAAGTAGGCCGGGCATTCATGCCTGCAGACACTCCTGCCCGCTGAATCCCGGGCCTTCGCAGACCTCGCCCCCGATTTCGCCCTCCGACCTCGCCCCCGATTTCTCGCCCCCCGATTTCTCCGCCCCACCGGCGGTCGCCCACCGTACAATTCCTCTTCCATGGACTCCTGCGACGTTCTTGTCATCGGCGCCGGCCACGCGGGCTGCGAGGCCGCGCTGGCTTCTGCCCGGCTGGGATGCGCGACGATCCTGCTCACCGGCAACCTGGACTCGGTGGCGCAGATGTCGTGCAACCCGGCCATCGGCGGGCTCGCGAAGGGCCAGTTGGTGCGCGAGATTGACGCGCTGGGCGGGGCCATGGGACGGGTGATCGATCGCACCGGCATCCAGTTCAAGATGCTCAACCGCAGCCGCGGCCCCGCGGTGTGGGCGCCTCGGGCGCAGGCGGACAAGCGCGCCTACCAGGTGGAGATGCGCCGCGTGGTGGAGGCCGCCCCGGGCCTGGAGCTGCGCGAGGGGCTGGGGGTGTCGCTGCGGACGGGCCCGGGCGGCGCCATCGAGGGGGCCATGGTGGTGCCGGGGCATGGGGAGATTTCGCTGGCCGGGCTCGCAAATGTGGCCGACGCCGCGGTCAGCGGGGCGGGCCGGGCCGACGCCGCGCCTCCGGGCGTCCGGCGGCAGGCCCCCGAGACCGCCGGGGACTCCTCCGCGGCTCCGGCCCCGGGCTACCTGCTGCGCGCCCGGGCCGTCATCCTGTGCACGGGCACATTCCTCAACGGATTGATTCACATAGGGTTGGAGTCATTTCCCGGGGGGCGTCGGGGAGATCCCGCCGCCTTCGGGCTGTCCGACTCGCTGCGCGAGCTGGGTTACCCCATCGCACGGCTCAAGACCGGCACTCCCCCGCGGCTCGAGGCGGCCTCCGTTGATTTCAGTTCGCTGGAGGCACAGTGGGGCGACCGGCCGGCGAGGCCGTTCTCGCACTTCAGCGGCGGGCCCATCGAGGTGGATCCGTTGCCGTGCCACCTTACGCGCACGACCGACGAAACGCACCGCGTGGTGCGGGAGAACCTGTCGCGCTCGCCGCTCACCACCGGGCGGATCGCCGGCGTGGGGCCGCGCTACTGTCCGTCCATCGAGGACAAGGTGTGTCGCTTCCCGGAGAAGCCCGCCCACCAGGTGTTCCTGGAGCCCGAGGGCCGCGACACCGACGAGATCTACGTGAACGGGCTCTCCACGTCGCTGCCGGAGGATGCGCAACAGGCGATGGTGCGCACGCTGCCGGGGCTCGAACGCGCGAATATTGTGCGGCCGGGCTACGCGGTGGAGTACGATTTCGTTCCGCCGGCCTTCCACCTGGAGCCGACGCTGGAAAGCCGCGGCGTGGCCGGCCTGTACTTTGCGGGACAGATCAACGGCACCTCGGGATACGAGGAAGCCGCGGCACAGGGCCTGCTGGCGGGTGCCAACGCCGCTTTGAAGCTGCTCGGGCGCGCGCCGCTGCGACTCACGCGCGCGCAGGCCTACGCCGGCGTGCTGGTGGACGACCTCGCGCTGCGCGGCACGCACGAGCCATACCGGCTGTTCACTTCGCAGGCGGAACACCGGCTGGTGTTGCGGCACGACAACGCCGGCGAGCGCCTCGGCCGCGTGGGGCACCAGTGCGGGCTGATCAGCGACGCGGAGTTCGCGCACCTGGAGGGCGAGCGCGTCGCGGTGGAGGAAGAGCTGTCGCGGGCGGCGCGGGACCGGCTTCCGGCCGAGTCCGTGGCGGTTCTGGCGGGTCGAAGCGAACGGGCGACTGTACTGGAACTACTGAGGACACAAGGAATTACATATGAGATGATCCGGAGGTTCGATCCCGGTGCCACGCTTTCCGCGGAACTGGGAGAACGCGTGGAGGTGCGGGTGAAGTACTCCGGGTACATCGCCCGCCAGGAGCAGGCCATCCAGAGGATGCTGAAGCTGGAGGCCGCCCCCATCCCCGGGGGCGTGTTCGAGGCGGAGCTGAACGGGGTCTCGCGTGAGGCGCGGGAAAAACTGCGCCGCTCGCGCCCGGCCTCGGTGGGCCAGGCAATGCGGATTCCCGGCGTGAGCCCCGCGGACATCGGCGCACTCATGATCCACGTGGCGCGTGCGGCGCGCGGCGGGACGGACATATCCAAGGAGAGCCAGTGAAGGATCGTCGCGAGAGAACTTCCAGCGCGGGCCGTGCCGGCAGTGTGGGCCGCGCGGGGACTGCTGGCCGCGGAGTCCCGTCCGCCGGACGCGCCCCGGACCCTGCCACCCAGGTCACACCGGACGCCGCGGAAGTCCCCATTGAGGTGCGGCCCGCGCCCGACTTCTCAGAGCCGACCATCCGGCTGGCGCCGGAGTTTGAATCACAAGCCAATGCCTACATTGATCTTCTGATGGAGTGGAACGAGCGTTTGAACCTGGTGTCGCGCCGCATGACGCGCGATGATCTGTTGCGGCATGTGCTTGGATCGCTCGCCCCGCTGGAGCTCCTGGAGGCGGCTGGGCCGACAGCGGCAGACTTCAGCCTGCTGGACATTGGCTCCGGCGGCGGCTTGCCCGCACTGCCCCTGCTGCTGGCTCGGCCGACGTGGAAGGGCGTGCTGGTTGAGGGCATGCTCAAGAAGTGCCGATTCCTGCGCGAGGCAGCCACGCGGTTGGTCCCGGGGCGGGCGCGAGTGATCCAGGCGCGCTACGAGGAGCTGCCGGGCCCGGGTGCGGAGGTGTCCGAAGACCCTGAGTTTGGGCCCACCCCGGAACTGGTGATTCCAGGCAACACATTCCAGATGATCACCATGCGCGCGGTGGCCCCGGATCGGAAGCTGGTGAACCACATCTCGGAGCAGGTCCGTGTGGATCTGGCTGTGGGTGGCTGGATGGTGTGGTTCGCCTCCCGGGACGAGGCGATCAAGCAGCAGGCGCTCGATGCCCTGGCGCGGATTGGTCTCGAGGATGTTCGACTCGTGCGCGTGGACTGGGCCGACACCACGCTGGCGACGGGCCGGGGGCCGGCGCGGTAGAGCGTCAGCCTGGCGGTGACGCCGCCCTGAGCAGGGCTGGCTCATCCGGGGTCCGCCCGCGGCCAACAGGCGCCCCCATTGCGCTCCCGGGTCGCGCAGATACGCCCCCCCGATCTTGTTCGCTCCCTCCATAACCCCCCTGGCAAATGTTCCACGTGAAACACATTTCGGATCACACACCACAATTCATTTACAGCCAGCTAATTACACTGTAGTGCTGAAGAATCATGTGGACGGACGCCGCGTGCGCATGGGATAAATCCCAGCGTGCAACCGGCGCCCAGCATCCCTGTGCGCACTTCCCGACGGTCGGTTGACCCGCGCCCGGCCTTGCAGGATCCAGGCTCCCCGCGGCAATGTTTCACGTGAAACACTCCCCACATGGGCACCCTGAAATGGAACGTATGGGCAAAGTCGTCGCGATCACAAACCAGAAGGGTGGCGTCGGCAAGACAACGACGGCCATCAACTTGGCAGCTTCGCTGGCGCGCGGGGTGGGCATCTCGGGCGACACCACCGAGAAGAGTATCTACGAGGTGCTCATCAATGATCTGCCGATCCAGGAGGCGATCGTGCCTTCCGGGGTCGAGAACCTGGACCTGGTGCCATCGGGTCAGCGTCTGAGTGGCGCGGAGGTGGAGCTGGTTGGGCTGATCGCGCGGGAGAACCGGCTACGCGACGCCGTGCAGCCGGTGCGGCAGGAGTACGACTACATCATCATCGACTGCCCGCCCTCGCTCGGCCTGCTGACGCTCAACACGCTCACCGCCTCGGATTCGGTCCTGGTGCCGCTGCAGTGCGAATACTACGCGCTGGAGGGCTTGAGCCATCTGCTGCAGGCGATCCGGTTGGTACAGGCTAAGCTGAACCCCGCCTTACATATGGAGGGTGTGCTGCTGACCATGTACGACCATCGCCTGAACCTGTGTCAGCAGGTCGAGGACGAGGCCCGCAAGTACTTCGCCGATCGCGTCTACAAGACGGTCATCCCGCGCAACGTCCGGCTGAGCGAGGCGCCGAGCTTCGGCAAGCCCGCCGTGGTTTACGACCCCGGCTGCACCGGATCCACCAGCTACCGCAACTTGGCCCGGGAGGTGATTGAAAGTGCAAACTAGGAAAGCCCTCGGCCGGGGGCTGAGCGCCCTGATCCCCGGGGACGCGCCCTCGGCGACATCGGCGCAGGAGTCGGTGGAGCGCATCCCGCTGGACCGCGTGAAGACCAACCCCATGCAGCCGCGCACCGAAATGGACGAAGCCCGTCTGGCGGATCTCGCCAACTCCATCCGCGAACGCGGCCTGGTGCAGCCAATCGTGGTGCGCCGCGCGGGCTACCACTTCGAGTTGATCGCCGGCGAGCGGCGCTTCCAGGCCTCGCGCAGGCTGGGGCTGTCGGAGATCCCCGCGATCATCAAGGACGTGCCCGATGATCAGCTCCTGGAGCTGGCGCTGGTCGAGAACATTCAGCGCGAGGACCTGAACCCGATCGACGAGGCGCACGCCTACCAGAAGTTGATCGAGACCCTTGGAGTGACTCAGGAGGCGGTCGCCAAGCGGGTGGGAAAGGACCGGGCCACAGTCTCTAATTCATTGCGGTTGCTGACGTTGCCGGAACAGATCCGAAAGCTGGTGGCCTCCGGCAAGCTCACCGCCGGCCACGCCCGGGCCCTGCTCGCCCTGGGCTCCGAGGCGGACATGCTGCGCGTCGCGGAGCAGATCGTGGCCGAGGGGCTCACCGTTCGCACCATCGAGGAGCTGGGACGCACCGCGCGCAAGGCGCGCCACAAGGGACGGCGCATCAAGCGGCGCGTGATTCCCGAGTTGGTGCAGATCGAGGAGCAGCTGCAGCGGCGCATGGGCACGCGGGTGCGCGTGACCGGCACGCAGCACAAGGGCTCCATCGCGATCGAGTACTACTCGATGGAAGAGCTGGAGCGGATCCTGGACGAGCTGAAGATCACGGTGAGCTAGTGGCCGCCGAGAAGGATCCACCCATCCGCATCGGCATCTCCGCGTGCCTGCTGGGGCGCGAGGTGCGCTACGACGGCGGCCACAAGCGGGACGGCTTCCTGGTGGACACCTTCGGCGCCTACGTGGAGTGGGTCACGTTCTGCCCCGAGGTGGAGCTGGGCCTGGGCACGCCGCGCGATCCCATCCGCCTGGTGCGCGAGAAGCGCGGCGCCGACGTGCGCCTGGTGGTGCCGAAGACCGGCCGCGACCTCACCGACAACATGCGCGCGTTCGCGAAGCGCCGGGTTGCGAAGCTGCGCGCCGACGACCTGTGCGGCTTCGTGCTGAAGAAGAACTCGCCCTCGTGCGGCATGGCGCGCGTGAAGGTCTACGACCACAACGGCGCGCCCTCGCCGGAGGGCGTGGGCTTGTTCGCCGCCGCAGTGATGGAGCGCTTTCCGAACCTGCCCGTCGAAGAGGAGGGCCGGCTCTCGGATCCGCGCCTGCGCGAGAACTTCGTGGAGCGCGTGTTCGCCTACCGGCGCCTGCGCACCCTTTTCGAGGGCCGCTTCAGGCCCGGCGCACTGGTGAAGTTTCACACCGCGCACAAGCTGGCGCTGCTCGCGCACTCCACCGCTGCATACACCGAGCTGGGACGCCTGGTGGCGCGCGCCCGCGAGGTCCCGCCCGCCGGGCTGCGGGATCGCTACGAAGCCGGCTTCATGCAGGCCATGAAGAAGATCGCCACGCCGCGCCAGCACACCAACGTGCTGCAGCACATGGCGGGCTACTTCAAGAAGGACCTGGGCGAGGCGGAGAAGCGCGAACTCGGCGCGATCATCGAGGACTACCGCCGGGGCCTGGTGCCGCTGGTGGTGCCGCTGACGTTGATTCGCCACCACGTGCGGCGGCACCAGGTGGAGTATCTCGAGGGGCAGACGTATCTGCAGCCACATCCGCGGGAGTTGATGTTGAGGAACCACGTGTAGCGGGGGGCTGGCGCGGAATCTACCAGGGGAGTCGCCGGGCGGGCCCGCTGTCGCGCCACCCTCGTGCCGCGGAGGCGCCGCCGCATCAGCCCCGCGTGAAACCCGCACCCTCCTCCGACATCACCATTGCGAAGAACTCGCAGCGGGTGCAGCTACCGACTTTCTGAGCCGTGGTCCCCTGGACCACTCCGCCGCACAGCGTTCCCGCGACGCTCCAGCAAATGCGGCCCGCTGCCTGCCCGCCATTCTTGCCCGCGTTCCGAAGGCTCACCGCCGCGGGGCACACTCCCAACTCGCCCACGCGCTCCCCGCCAGGCTGACGGCCGCAGCACTTGTACTCCCAGCAGTTCTGCCCAGCCATCCCGCGTTCCCCATGCAAGTCGATGGATCCAGCGAGGCCCGCGTGGCGCTCGCGCAACCGGATGCCGGACGATATCACACGCTCCGTCTCCAATACCAACCCCTCAGTCCCGGGCTCGAGCTGCAGCCGCGCAATTCCCCTGCCGTGTGGATAACTCGGCTCCCCTGTGGAAAACCTGTTAAATGACAATTCCCGAATCGTTTGCGATAAGAGAACAAGCCGCGCGGGGGTGGCTTATGCACCTCCTTTGCGTGACAGGGGATTACGCGGGTTGTCGGTGAGTCCGGGGGTGGTGAGCGGGTTGGTTATTGAGGGTGGAATCGCCTGAACGTGCGGGCAGGGGGGCGGGCGATTCAGGCCGGCGGCGGCTCTCCGGGCTCCAGCGCCGCCACGCACTCCACGTGATCCGTGTGCGGAAACATGTCCACCGGTTGAATCCACGGCGCCCGGTACCCCAGCCGCGCAAAGTGCGCCAGGTCCCTCGCCAACGTGGTGGGATTGCAGGAAACATAGACCACTCGCCGCGGCCTCAACTCGCACACCCGGTCAATGACCCGCGGGTGCAGCCCCGCGCGCGGGGGATCCACCACCACCACGGTGGGCTCCAGTTCCTTTGCGCCGCCCAGCCGCAGCCACGGCCGCGCGTCGGCGGCGAAGAAGCGCACGTCGGGCGCGCCGAGCTGGCCGGGCTCGCTCGAGGCCGAAACCGCCGGCGCCACCGCCCCGGGCGCCCGGGCCGCGGTGGTCCGCATCCCGCGCCCGAAGTTCCTCTCCGCATTCCGCACCGCGTCCCGCACCGCCTCCTCCACCGTCTCCACGCCCCACGCGGCGGCGCACTCGCGCGCGAAGGTGAGCGTGAGCGTGCCGGTGCCGCAGTAGAGGTCCAATACCCGATCCTCGGGAACGAGCTCCGCCGCAGCCAGCGCCTCGCGGTACAGCACCTCCGCCTGGGCCGAGTTGGTCTGGAAGAACGACCACGGGGAGATCTCGAACTCCAGCCCGTTGAGCCGTTCCACGATGCGGTCCTCGCCCCACAGCAGCTGCCAGCTCTCGGCTTGCACCGCCTGCGCCTGGCCGCGGTGCAGGCTGAACACGAAGCCCCGGAGCGACGGCACCTCCCGGGCGAGTTCCAGGGCCCAACTCCCGAACACGTCCACCCGCGGCTCGGCGGAGACCAGGTTCACCAACAACTCGCCGGTGGCGCGGCTCTCGCGCAGGGCCACGAACCGAAGCTCACCCTCGTGACTCCGCAGGTCGTAGGCCGGCAGCCCGTCCCGACGGGCCAGGGCGCGCAGCACCTCCACGGTCCTGTTCATGGCCGGGGGGCAGATGTGGCATTCGGAGAGGTTGAAGATGGTGTCGAAGCGGCCCCGGTGGTGGAGCCCCAGGCTCACCCGGCCGTCCTCAGCCGCGCCGAACGAGAACTCCATCTTGTTGCGGTAATGGAAGATATCAGAAGACGGCCGCACTTCCCGCACGGGGATGTCCAGTGCCGCCAGGTGGGTCATGGAATCTCGGATGGCCTGCTGCTTGTGGAGGAGTTGCGCCGCGTAATCGTAGTCCTGGAACCGGCATCCGCCGCACACCGACACGTGCGCGCAGCGCGCCTCCACCCGGTCGGGTCCGGCTGAAAGCCGTTCCACGGCCACGGACTCGGCGTAACGGCCCTTGCTGCGGGTGATCCGGGCCCGCACCCGGTCGCCGGGCAGGGCGCCCTCCACGAAGACCACGTAGCGGTCGAGCTTGGCCAGTCCGCGCCCGCCGGTGGCGAGGCCCGTGACTTCCAGTTCCAGAACTTCGCCGCGTGCAACGGGAGGCATGGCCGGGCAGTCTCACTGGTGGGGGCGGGAGGGAGCCCGCCGCGGGGATCCCGCAGGGTGGCGCGTTGGCGCCCGTCGAGCCCCCCCGGGAATGCCCAATGAAAAAGGGCCGAGCGGTTCAGCCTCTCGGCCCTCGTGTACCTCAAGGTTGAGATCCTGAGGCGCGCAGGAAGCCCAAAATACAGCGGCCCGGCGGAGGGTGTCAAGTGGTGCGAACGCAAAATCTTGAGGGCGGGCCGGACGAGCCCGAGGCGCGTCCGGCAGCCACCGCCGTGCTTAGGACATAAAACACTGCGACAACACATTTTAGGAGAATACACCAGCTCCCGGACCCAGCGGTGGCCCACATCATCCATATAGGCAGCTCCCACCGCCCGGGGCGACCCTCCGGGGGCCGGGGGCCTTGTGTTATACTGCGTCGGCAGAAGCAGATGCCCGAACCGCCGGCGCCGGCAATCGGCCGCGCGCCGCTTTTGCGTTGCCCCGTGACCACCATCCAGCTCCGAAGGAGACCCGCGTGACATCCGCCAACGCCCCGTTGGAGGCGCTCGAGCGCCTCAAGTCCGGCCACGACCGCATCGTCCGCGAGGTGCGCAAGGTGATCGTGGGCCAGGACCGCGTGGTCGAGGAGTTGCTTACCGCGCTCTTCGCCAACGGCCACTGCCTCCTGGTGGGGGTGCCCGGGCTGGCCAAGACGCTGCTGGTGAGCAGCCTCGCGCGGGTCCTGGACCTCAAGTTCAGCCGCATCCAGTTCACCCCGGACCTCATGCCCTCGGACATCACAGGCACGGAGGTGCTGGAGGAGAACCGCTCCACCGGGCAGCGCGAGTTCCGCTTCCTGCGCGGGCCGCTGTTCGCCAACCTGGTGCTGGCCGACGAGATCAACCGCACGCCGCCCAAGACCCAGGCCGCCCTGCTGCAGGCGATGCAGGAGCGCGAGGTGTCCGCCGGCGGCCAGACGATGCGCCTGGAGCCGCCCTTCTTCGTGCTGGCCACCCAGAACCCCATCGAGCTGGAAGGCACCTACCCGTTGCCCGAAGCGCAACTGGACCGGTTCATGTTCCAGGTGCAGGTGGACTATCCCTCGCAGGCGGAGGAGGAGCGGATCGTCACCGAGACCACCGGCGCGTCGGTGCCGGATCTTCAGCCGGTATTCGCGTCGAAGGAGTTGACCGACTTCCAGGCGCTGGTGCGCCGCGTGCCGGCTTCGGAGTTCGTGGTGCGCTACGCGGTGAGGCTGGCGCGGGCCACCCGCCCCACCGAGGAGGGGTCGCCGGACTTCGTGAAGCAGTGGGTGAGCTGGGGCGCCGGCCCGCGCGCGTCGCAGTACCTGGTCCTGGGTGCGAAGACCCGCGCGGCCCTAGATGGCCGGTTCGCGCCCTCGATCGAGGACATCCGCGCCGTGGCCCCCTCGGTGCTGCGTCACCGCGTGATCCCCAACTTCAACGCCGAAGCCGACGGGGTGCGCTCACCGGAGATCATCCGGCAGCTGCTGGAGAAGGTGTCCGCGGACGGGAAGGGCGCGTGAGCGGAGCCCACCCGCGCGCGACGGCCGGCGGCCGCAAGCTCGTGACGCCCGGAGCAGCTTCCCGATGAACCGCCCCGGCCCGACCGGCGCCGACGTCCGGCGCTTCCTGGACCCGCGCGTCGCCTCGCAGATCGAGGCCATTGACCTGCGCGCGCGCCTGGTGGTCGAAGGCTTTCTCGCGGGCCTGCACCGCAGCCCCTTCCACGGATTCTCGGTGGAGTTCGCCGAGCACCGCCCGTACGCGCCCGGCGATCCCATCCGCCACGTGGACTGGAAGGTGTACGCCAAGCAGGACCGCTACTACATCCGGCGCTACCACGAAGAGACCAACCTGCGCTCCTACCTGCTGGTGGACCAGAGCGCATCCATGGGCTTCTCGCGAGGGGGACGACCCACCAAGCTGGAGTACGCCTCCTCGCTGGCCGCAGCGCTGGCCTACCTGATGCTGGGTCAGCAGGACGCCGTGGGGCTGCTGCTGTTCGCCGAGAAGATGGAGAAGTTCGTGCCGCCGCGCTCCGTGAAGAGTCACCTGCACCAACTGCTGATGGAGCTGGGCCGCGCGCGCGCGCAGAGCGGCACCAAGGTGGCCTCGTGCCTGACCTCGCTGGCCGAGCGCATCAAGCGCCGCGGCCTGGTGATGGTGTTCTCCGACCTGCTGGACGAGCCCGACGAGGTGCTCGCCGGGCTGAAGTCCTTCCGCCACCGCGCCCACGAGGTGGTGGTGTTCCACGTGCTCGACCCGGACGAGCGGCGGTTCCCGTTCCACGAGCCGGTGGAGATCGAGGACATGGAATCCTCGGAGAAGCTGGTGACGCACGGCTGGGAGGTTTCGCGCGAGTACCGCCGGCGCATCGAGGAATGGACCGGTCGGCTGCAGCGCGAGTGTCGCGAGCGGCTCATCGACTACGTGCCGCTGGACACTTCCACCCCCTTCGACGTGGCGCTGGTCCGCTACCTCGAGAAGCGCGCGCGGCTGCACTGACATGACCTTCCTGAGCCCGTTCGCGTGGCTGGCCGCGCTGGCGGCGGCGGTGCCGCTGCTGGTGCACCTGTTCAGCCGCCGCAAGGCGCGCCGCGAGGCGTTCCCCACGGTTCGTTTCCTGCGCCAGGTGCACCGGCAGGAAGTGCGCCGGCTCCGCCTGCGAGAGTGGCTGCTGCTGCTCCTGCGCACGCTGGCGGTGCTGAGCCTGGCGCTGGCGTTCGCCCGCCCGGCGCTGCAGGGCACGCGCGGCGCGGCCTCGCGCGCCCCGGCCACCGTGGTGGCCCTGGTGGATCGCAGCCTCAGCATGCGCGCCACGGGGCCGAAGGGCGCGCGCTTCGAGGAGTCGCGCGGGCGGCTGCGCGAGCTGGCGGGGTTGCTGGAGCCGGGCAGCGAGTCCCAGATCGTGGCCTTCGATTCCCACGCCAGCGGCGTCTTCGAGGACTTCACCCACGACCCCGCCCGCTTCCGCTCCGCGGTGCAGTCGCTGCGTCCCGGTTACGGCGGCACCGACCTGGGCGGGGCGCTGCGCGAGGGCGCGCGCTGGCTTTCCGGTCGTCGTGGCCTGCATCGCGAGTTCTACGTGTTCTCCGACATGCAGGCCGCGGGCCTGGACAGCTCCCGCGCCGGCTCGCTGGCGGCCGCACTCCGCGGGTTCGACGTGTACTGGGTGCCGGTGGGTTCGCGGGATGCCGCCAACGCGGCGTGGACGTGGGCCGAGGCCACGCGCCTGGGCGAGGCGGGAGAGGTCACCGGCGAGGTGCGCAACGCCTCCGACGAGCCGCGCCGCGGCGCGCTGGTGGAGGCGGTGGCCGGCGGCCGGATGGTGGGCGCGGCGCGCGTGGACCTGGCGGCCCGCGCCGACACCCGCGTGCAGGTGCCGGTGCACGGGCTCAACGCGGGAGACCTGGGCGTGACGCTGCGCTTTCCGCACGACGCACTCGAAGACGACGACCACGTGGCGGTGGCGTTCCCGTCCACCCGGGCGCTGCGCGTGGCGCTGGTGGGCCCCGACGCGCAGCGCATCTACGTGCAGGCGGCGCTGCAGGCGGCACCCGGCGCATTCGAAATCCAGGACAGCCCCGACGGCTCGGGTACGGTCACCGCGGACGTGTGGGCGCTGCTGGACCCCGAGCGGGTGAACGCGGCCTCGCTGCGCGCGCACCTGGCGCGCGGCGGCGGCGTGCTGGCCGCCCTCGGCCCGGCCTCGGTCGCCACGCACGCGGTGGAACTGGCACTGGGCGATCTCTCGCCGGGCAGCGTGCAGGGCATGGAGGGCGATTCCACCGGGCGCAGCTTCGCGCGCCTGCGCGTGCTGGACCCGGGACACGCGGGCTTCCGCGGGCTGGCCGTCCGGCGCGGCAGCGAGCTTTCGTCGGCGAAGTTCCTGTGCGTGGCGCGCATCCGCCCCGCCGCGGGCGCCACCGCGCCGGCCGAGTTCGGCCCCGATCTTCCCGCGATGGTCGAGCGCGGCCACGTGCTCCTGTTCGCCGGCCCGCTGGACGCGACCTGGAACGACTTTCCGCTGAGTCCCACGTTCGTGCCCTGGCTGTACCAGGCGCTGGAGGCGCTGGCATCGCGCACGCGCCCGCTCTCGGTGGAAGTGGGCCGGCGCTGGGTGCGCCCGGTGCCCGCCGAATGGAAGGGCCTGCCGCTCAAGCTGACCGATCCCGACGCCCGCGAGGTTCCCGGCGAGCTGACGCAGGGTGGCACCGAGTTGCGCAGCGTTCCGCTGGAGCGCCCCGGGCTGTACACGCTCCAGGCTGCGGGCAGCGCGGTGGAGGCGGTGGCCGGCACGCTGCCGGACGGCGAGATCGATCTGCGCTCTCTCCCGCCCGCGGCGCTCCGCAACATCGCCCCGCAGTCGGTGGTGGTGGAGGGGTCGCTGCGCGAGGCGGTGCTGCGCCGCCGGTTCGGCCGAGAGTTGTGGCGCGAGTTCCTGCTCGCCGCGCTGGTGCTCTTCCTGCTGGAGACCGCGGTCGCGCGCATGACCGTGGCGCCGCGCGAATGACCCAGGACGCCCGCGACCACCTGCTGGCCGGCGCCGCCCGCTGCCCCGGCTTCATCCGGCTGGCCACGATGCTCCAGGAGGGCCTGGAGGGCCCGGTGCGCCTGCGCGGACTTTCGGGTGGCGCGGCGCAGCTGCTGGTCGGCCATCTCTACGAGACGGTGGTGCGCCAGCGCGGTACGCTGCTGTGGATCCTGCCCGACGCCGAGGCCGCCGAGGCCGCGCGCGACGATCTCGAGTTCCTGGTGGGGGAGGCGCACGTGCTGCACTTCCCCGAGCCCGAGACACTGCCCTACGACCGCCGCTCGCCCGCGCCCGAGGGCGTGAGCACCCGCCTGGGGGCGCTGGACGCGCTGCGCTCCGGCCGGCGCGGCGTGGTGGTCACCAGCTTCCGCGCCATCGCCGGCAGGGTGCTGCCGCCGGACCGGCTGGCCGCGGGCACGGTGGAACTGGCGGTGGGCCAGACCCTGCCCCCTGGCGCGCTGCGCGGCCGGCTCGCGGGCCTGGGCTACCGCGCCGAGCCGGTGGTGTCCGGCCACGGCGAGATGAGCGCCCGCGGCGGCATCCTGGACGTGTTCGCCAGCGGCCACACCGATCCGTTGCGCATCGAGTGGGACGGTGACGAGATCGTCTCGCTGCGCAACTTCGATCCGCAGACCCAGCGCTCCACCTCGAAGCTCAAGACCGCGCGGCTGCTGCCGCGACGCGAGCTGGTGCCCGACCCCGACCGCGTGGCGCGCGTGCTCGGGCAGCTGGCGAAGCACCCGGGTGAGCATTCCGACGAGCTGGCCCACCTGGTGGGCGAGGAGCGCGTGTTCGAGGGCATGGAGCGCCTGCTGGGCCTGTACGAGCCGGCGATGGTGCCGTTCCTGGATTACCTGCCGCCCGGGACCACCGTGCTGGTGACGGACTGGTCGCGCCAGCGGGCCCGCGCCGAGGCGTTCGCCGACGAGGTGGACCTCATGTATCGCGAGGCGCAGCGCGAGTGGCCGCCGGTCACGCCCCCGGCCACGCTGTTCGTGCCTGGCTCCGAGCTGGAGCGGCAGCTGCTGGAGCGGAGCGCGCTCTTCGACGACAGCCTCGCCGCCGGCCACCGCTCCATGCCCGAGGTGGCCTTCCGCACCGAGGCCGCCGAGTCGTTCGGCCGCAACCTCGAGCTGCTCAAGCAGCGGCTGCGCGCCTACCTGGCCGAGGGCTGGGACGTGAGCGTGTTCTGCGACAACGTCGGCCAGCGCGAGCGCCTGGAGGAGCTGCTGGAGAACATCCCGGTGCGCCTGGACATCGCGGTGTGGAGCGCGGGGTTCACGCTGCACGAGGCCGGCGTGGTGGTGCTCACCGACCACGAGATCTTCGCGCGCTATCGCCGGCGGCAGCGCCGCGGCAAGTTCCGCGGCGGGCTCACCTACAGCGACCTGCTGGCGCTGGCCGAGGGCGACTACATCGTGCACGTGGATCACGGCATCGGCGTGTACCGCGGCCTGCAGCGCCTGGAGATCGACGGCCACGAGACCGACTGCCTGCGCCTGGAGTACTCCGGTGGCGACAAGCTGTTCGTGCCCGTGGAGCAGCTGTCCATGGTGCAGAAGTACCAGGCCCAGGAAGCGGCCATCCCCACGCTGCACAAGCTGGGCGCCGCGCACTGGCAGCGCACCAAGGCGAAGATCCAGAAGGCGGTCCAGGAGATGGCCGCGCAGCTGATCCGCACCTACGCCGCCCGCCGTGCGCTGCCCGGCCATGCGTTCGGCCCGGACGAGGACCTGCAGCGCCAGCTCGAGGCTTCGTTCATCTACGACGAGACCCCCGATCAGCTGCGCGCGGTGGAAGAGGTGAAGGCGGACATGGAGTCGGCCCGCGCCATGGACCGGCTGGTGTGCGGCGACGTGGGCTACGGCAAGACCGAGGTGGCGGTGCGCGCGGCGCTCAAGGCGGTGGTGGGGGGCAAGCAGGTGGCGGTGCTGGTGCCCACCACCATCCTCGCGCAGCAGCACTTCAACACCTTCACCGAGCGGCTGGCAGGCTTCCCGGTGCGCGTGGAGATGATGTCGCGCTTCCGCACCCCGGCCGAACAAAAGACGGTGGTGAGGCGGCTCTCGGAAGGCGACGTGGACATCGTCATCGGCACGCACCGGCTGCTGAGCAAGGACGTCGCGTTCCGCGACCTGGGCCTGGTGGTGATCGACGAGGAGCACCGCTTCGGGGTGGCGCACAAGGAGAAGCTGCGCACCATGCGCACGCTGGTGGACGTGCTCACCCTGACTGCCACGCCCATCCCGCGCACGCTGAACCTGGCGCTCTCGGGCGCGCGCGACATGAGCCGCATCGAGACCCCGCCGCGCGACCGCCTGCCGGTGCACACCGAGGTGGTGGAGTTCAACCCGGAGCTGCTGGCCGACGCGCTGCTGCGCGAGGCCGACCGCGGCGGGCAGAGCTTCTTCGTGCACAACCGCGTGGAGACCATCGACGCCACCGCCACCTTCCTGCGCAAGCTGGTCCCGCACCTCCGTTTCGCGGTGGCCCACGGGCAGATGCACGAGCACCAGCTGGAGAAGGTGATGTTCGACTTCCTGGACCGGCGCTACGACTGCCTGGTGTGCACCATGATCGTGGAGTCGGGCCTGGACATCCCCAGCGTGAACACGCTGCTGGTGCACCACGCCGAGAACCTGGGGCTGGCGCAGCTCTACCAGCTGCGCGGACGGGTGGGGCGCTCGCACCACCGCGCCTACTGCTACCTCACCGTGCCGCAGCGGCGGGTGCTCACCGAGACCGCCGAGAAGCGGCTGAAGGTGATCGAGGACTACGACGAGCTGGGCGCGGGGCTCAAGATCGCCATGAAGGACCTGGAAATCCGCGGTGCCGGCGACCTGCTGGGCCCCGACCAGACCGGCTTTATCACCGGCGTGGGCTTCGAGATGTACAACCGCATGCTCGAGGAGGCCATGGCCGAGGCCAAGGGCGAGCCGCTGGAGTCGCGCGTGGAGCCGCGCATGGTCACCGACCTGCCGGCCTACCTGCCCGAGGACTACGTGCCACCCAGCGAGAAGATCTCGCAGTACAAGCGGCTGGCCGACGCCCGCTCGGTGGAGGAAGTGGACCGGCTGCTGGAGGAGTGGAAGGACCGCTTCGGCCCGCCGCCCCCGCCCGCGGCCACGCTGCTGGAGCTCCGGCGCCTGCGCCTGGAGGCCTCCGGCGGGGACATCTCGCAGCTGGTGGTCGAGAGCGACCGGTTCGAGGTGGAGCTGACCCGTCCCCGGCCGGTGAAGGAGCTGCGCCGGCTGTTCGAGGACCGGGAATACCCTTTGGAATTCAGCGCTTCCGACCCGACCCGCATGACGCTGCGGGTGCGCCGCAAGCCGGGGCTGGCCGCGGCCAGAAAACTGTTGCCCCTGCTTTTGGCCGGGTGATAGCGTGAACTGCTTACCGCGAAAGGAGATTCGCTTGAGAAACACCCTTGGCCGTACCCGAATTTCGCTGCTGGTCCTGGCCCCGCTGGTCCTGCTGGCCGTGGCTGCCGGCGGCTGCGACATCCTCCGCCAGCAGGTGGTGGCGAAGGTCGAGAAGCACACCCTGACGCTGAAGCAGTTCGAGACCCTGCTGGGTCAGTCCGCCGGGGGGCCCACCCCGCCCGACTCGGTGTACCGCCGCATGATGGTGGACGACTGGATCGACCGCACCCTGCTGGTCCAGGAAGCCGAGACCATGAAGCTGGACACCCTGGCCCAGGTCAACAACCAGCTCAGGGTCCAGGCCGACCAGGTGGTGGCCGAGGAGCTGTACCGGCGCGAAGTCGTGGAGAAGGCCAAGGTCACCGAGGCGGACATCAAGGCCATCTACGAGAAGCGCAAGAGCTCGTGGCAGATCGCGCACATCGTGTGCGCCGACCGGGCGAAGGCCGACGAGGCGCGCGCGGCCGTGGCCAAGGGCATGAGCTTCGAGGAGGCCGCCGCCAAGTTCTCCCAGGACCCGCAGACAGGCATGATGGGCGGCGTGGTGCCGCACGCGTTCTCCTACGGCGAGCTGCCCCCCGAGCTCGAGGACGTGCTGGCCAAGCTCAAGGCCGGCGAAGTGGGCGGTCCTGTGGAGTACCAGGGCGGCTTCGAAATCCTGAAACTCCTGGAGATCAAGCCCGCCGAGGTCGCCCCCTACGCGCAGCTGAAGCCGGAGCTGGAGAAGATGCTCATGCAGCGCCGGAACACCACGCTCACCCAGGCGCTGGTCAAGGCCATGAAGACCAAGCACAAGTTCGTGATCCAGCCCTCCGACGTGAAGCGCTTCGTGGAGCGGATGCGCGGCGCCCCCGGCGACACCATCCCGGCGTTCTCCCAGGACGTGCTCAACGAGCCGCTGGCGCGGTTCGAGGGCGGGCCGTACACCACCGGCGACTTCCTCCGCGACATCAGCCGCAGCAGCATGATGAGCCGGCCCAATCTTTCCGAGGACGTCACCGTCACCCGCTTCGTGGACAACGGCGCCACCTACGCGCTGCTCATCGCCGAGGCGCGCTCGCGCAAGCTGGACCGTGAGCCCCGGGTGCTCACGCAGCTCGAGCAGGCCCGCGAGCAGGCCCTCACCCGGGCGGTGGTGGCCAAGGTGCTCGGCTCCCGCCCTCACCCGGGCGAGGAGGAGTTGCGCGCGGAGTACGAGAAGCGCAAGGGCGACTTCGTGAACAACGGCTCGGCCGAGTTCTTCGTGATCTCCACCACCGTGGAGCGCGACGCGCAGGAGGCTTCGCGCGAGGCCCGTGCCGGCATACCGTTCGCCACCCTGCAGAAGCGGTACGCGAAGCCCACGGCGGAGGAGGCCCGGCTGAACGGGGCCGGCCGCCTGGTGTTCGACGGCAGGCGCCCCGCGCTCGAGGACTCCCTGCGCGGCCGCCAGCCCGGCTCGGTCGTGGGGCCGGTGGCGTTCGAGGGGCGCTACTTCGTCTACGAGGTGCGCAATACCTTCCCGCCCATGAGCCAGGGCTTCGAGGACGCGCGCATGTCGCTCATGCAGATCGTCAGCCGCGAGTGGCAGACCCGGCTGCTGCGTGAGCACGTGGACCAGCTCAAGAAGAAGTGGGTGCCCACCGTCAACGTCAAGACCATGCTGGGCGCCAAGCCCGCGAAGCCCGCCGCGAAGGCGGCCGCCGGGCAGTAGCCCGTGAAAGGAAGACCGATGTTCCGAAGAATCCTCCTGCTCGTGTGCGCGGCGGCGTTCCTGGGCTCGGTGGCCGCGCACGCGGCCGCCGCGCCCAAGAAGCGCACCGGCAAGCGGGCCACCGTGGACGGCACCGCGGCCGTGATCGACTCGGCGGTCATCCTCCAGTCGGAGGTGACCGACCAGGCCCTGATCATGGCCCAGCAGAACAACGTGGACCTGCGCGACACCGCCGCGGCCCGCGAGTTCAAGAAGCGGGTGCTGGACTCCATGGTGCGCAAGAAGCTGATCGCGTCTGAGGCGCACCGCCAGGGCATCACCGCCACGCCCGCCGAGGTGGACGCGCAGGTGGACCAGATGCTGACCTCGGCGAAGCGCACGCTGGGCTCGGACGCCGCCTTCCTGGAGCAGCTCCGCAAGGAGAACCTCACCGAGGAGGGCCTGCGCCGGAAGTACTCCGACGACGTCCGCGAGGACCTCGCCGTGCGCCGGCTGGTGCAGCGCGAGGTGCAGGGCAAGGTGAGCGCGGACACCAACGACGCGCGCGCGTTCTTCCTCAAGCACAAGACCGAGCTGCCGCCGCGCCCGGACATGTACCGGCTCTCCGTGATCCTGGTGGAGGTCCACGCCGGCGACTCGGTGAAGGCCCGCGCCCGCGAGAAGGCGACCACCGTGCTCACCCGCCTCCGGGCCGGCGAGGACTTCGGCAAGCTGGCCACGCTGTTCTCCGACGACCCCAGCGCGCGCGAGGAGGGCAAGCTGCCGTGGTTCACTCCCGGCACCTTCGACACCACCTTCGAGAAGGCCGCCCGGGCGCTGAAACCCGGCCAGGTGAGCGAGGTGGTGGAGACTCGCTTTGGCTTCCACGTGATCCGCGTGGACTCGGTGCAGGGTGAGAAGACGCTGGCGCGCCACATCCTGGTGCTGGTGCAGCCCGACACCGCCGACTCCGTCCGGGCGCTCGAGAAGGCGCGCGCGGTGCGCGCCCGCGCGTTCGCGCGCGAGGACTTCGGCAAGCTGGCGCAGCAGTTCTCGGACGATCCCGACAGCCGCTCCCGCGGCGGCAGCCTGGAGCCGCGCGAGTTGAGCGCGTTCAGCCCCGATATCGGCGGGGTGGTCTCGAAGCTGCTCCCGATGCAGGTCTCCGACGTGGTGCGCTCGCCCAGCGGCTGGGTGATCTTCCGGCTCGACGAGAAGCAGCCGTCGCGGCCGTACGAGTACGCGGAGGTCACCGAGCAACTGCTGCAGGCGGCGCGGGACGAGAAGTTCAACGCGGCGCTGGACACATGGGTCGGCGAGCTGAAGAAGAAGCACCGGGTCACGGTGCACGGGGTCCGATAGGCCCCGGGGAGCTCCGCGTGGACGTGTTCCTGCACCGGGCCTGCGCGGCGAAGTCCCGCTCCGAGGCCGCGCACTGGTGCCAGGAGGGCCGGGTGCGGCTGGACGGCTCGCCGGTGAAGGCCAGCCACGCCGTGCGCGTGGGGCAGCGGCTGGAGCTGGCGGTGGGGGAGCGCGCGCACACGTACGTGGTGCGCGAGCTGCCCCGGTCGCAGTGCAGCCGCGCCACGCGCGAGCGCTTCCTGGAGCCCGCGTGACACGCCGCGCCGCAACCCGCGAGCGCCCCCGGGAGCCCGCGTGAAGCGCCGCCGCGCGCTGGCCATCACCATGGGCGATCCGGCCGGCATCGGCCCGGAGATCATTCTCAAGCTGCTGCGGCGTCCCGCGGGAATGCCCGACCGCCCGCTGGTGGTGGTCGGCGACCGGCCCTGCATGGAGGCCGCCGCGACGCGGATGGGCGGCCGCTTCACCCTGCCCGAATGGAACCCCATGCACGCGCTCCCGGCGCGGGGCGCGGTGTTCTGCCAGGCGACGAAGCCGTCGCGCCGGCCGGTGCCCGCGCCCGGAAAGTGCGGCGCGGCCAGCGGCCGGCTTGCCGCCGACGCCATCCTGACCGCCGCGGCCCTGTGCAACGGCGGGCTGGTGGCGGGCATGGTCACCGCACCCGTGAACAAGGAGGCGCTGCGGCGCGCCGGCGTGCCGTTTCCCGGGCACACCGAGTGGCTGGCGCAACTGTCGGGCTCGCGCAGCTGCGCGATGCTCTTCGCGGGCGAGCGGCTGAAGGTGGTGCTGGCCACCATCCATCTCCCGCTGGCGGAGGTGCCGAAGCGGCTCACTGCCGCGCGCATCGTGGAGGTGACCGCGCTGGCGCACGCGGCGCTGGTGCACGACTTCGGGATCCGGCGGCCGCGCATCGCGGTGGCCGGGCTCAACCCGCACGCCGGCGAGCACGGCCTGCTGGGCCGCGAGGACGCCCGCGTGGTGGCCCCCGCGGTGCGCCGCGCGCGCTCGGCAGGCATGGAAGTCTCGGGCCCCTACCCGGGCGACACGGTGTTCCGCCGCGCGCTCGAGGGGGAGTTCCACCTGGTGGTGGGCCTGTACCACGACCAGGGGCTGGGCCCCATCAAGACGCTGGAAGGCTTCCGGGCGGTGAACGTCACCCTGGGCCTGCCGTGGGTCCGCACCTCCGTGGACCACGGGACCGCGGAGGACATCGCCGGCAGGGGCGTGGCCTCCAGCGAGGGATTGCGGGCGGCGGTGAGGCTGGCCGCCATGATGGCAGGACGCCGATGATCGAATTCCATCACGTCACCAAGCGCTTCGGGGACGAAGTGGCGCTGGACGACGTCACACTCTCCGTGGCCCAGGGCGAGCTGGTGGTGCTGCTGGGCGCCAGTGGCACCGGCAAGAGCACCTTCCTCAAGCTGATCTCCTTCGAGGACAGCCCCACCTCCGGCGAAGTGGTGGTGGGCGCGTTTCGCAGCGGCGGGGTCAAGCCCGCGCAGGTGCAGCAGCTGCGCCGCAAGCTGGGCATCATCTACCAGGACTTCAAGCTGCTCCCCGACCGCACCGTGTTCGAGAACGTGGCCCTGGCGTTGCGAGTGGCGGGCGAGCCGGGCGGCGCCATGCACAAGAAGGTGGAGGCCGCCCTGGAGCGCGTGGGCCTGGCGCGCCACGGCAACAAGCACCTGCACCAGATCTCCGGCGGGCAGCAGCAGCGCGTGGCCGTGGCGCGCGCCCTGGTGCACGACCCCGAGGTGGTGCTGGCCGACGAGCCCACCGGCAACCTCGACCCCGAGACCTCGCAGGTCATGATGACGCTGTTCCGCGACCTCAAGGCCCGGGGCCGCGCGGTGGTGCTGGCCACCTACGACCTGACGCTGATCCAGCCCGGCGACCGCGTGTTCCGGCTGGAGCGCGGCCGGCTGAAGGAGGGCGCGTGAACGCCGCCTACTTCGTGGCCGAGGCCTGGCGCGGCCTGCGACGCAACCCCGGCGTGGCGGCCGCCTCCGCGGTGGCGCTGTTCGCCGCGTGGGTGGTGCTGGCCGGCACGGCCGACGCGCTGTGGAACGGATGGCGCTTCGTGCGCTACGCCGAGGCGCGCAAGGAAGTGGTGGTGCTGATGAAGGAGCACCAGGGCGCGGAGGCCGACTCGGTGCTGGGCGACCGGCTGCGCGCGCTGCAGGAGGTGAGCGCGGCCACCTACGTGTCGCGCGACTCCGCGTGGGCGCAGCTCTCGCGCGACCTCAACGCCGACCCCGACCTGCTGCAGTCGGTGGGCGCCAACCCGCTGCCGCCTTCCTTCCGGCTGTCGCTGCGCGAGGGCTTCCGGGATGCGGCGCAGATCGAGCGGCTGGCGCAGACCATCCGCCAGTATCCGGAGGTGGGCGACGCGGTGTTCGGGGGCGAGTGGCTGACGCGCCTCGAAGTGTGGCTGCGCCGCGCCACGCTGGTGGGCCTGGGCTTTGGCACGGCCATGGCACTCGGGGTGGTGGTGCTGGTGATGCTGGTGATCCGGCTGGCCATCCTGGCGCGGCGCGACGTGCTCCGGGTGCTGGGGCTGCTGGGAGCCAGCCCGGCGTTCATCCGCCTGCCGTTCCTGGCCGAGGGACTGATCATCACCGCGGTCACCTCGGTGGTGGCGCTGGCCGCGGTGGAGGGCGCCTCGGTGCTGCTGGCCACGCGCTGGAGCGGCTGGGAGCGCATGCCGCTCTCGCTCGACGCCGCCTTCGTGGGCCTGGCCCTGCTGCTCGGCCTCGCCGGGAGCCTGGTCGGCTCGCTCGGCGCGGGACGGGCCGAGAGCCCGTGATGCGCCGCGTCGCGCTCCGCCTGGCGTGGGCGCCCGTCCTGGCCGCCACGCTGCTGCTTTCGTATTCATCGCGCGCCGCCGCGCCGCCGCCGGACGAGGCGAGACAGCGCAGCACCTACGAGAAGCTCCAGAGCGAGGCCCGCGCCAAGCGCCAGGCCGCCCAGAAGCTGCGCAAGCAGGAGAAGAACGTCCTGCGCCAGCTGCACCAGGTGGAAGTGAACCTCTCCAAGTCGCGCGCGGCGGTGCAACTCTACACCCAGCGCGAGACGAAGCTGGGCCGCGAGATCGACGTGGTGCAGCGCGACCTCACGCACACCCGATCCGCCCGCTCCATGACGCAGCAGCAGCTGGCCCGCCGGCTGCGCGCCGCCTACCGATTCCGCCGCGACAGCGAGCTGGAGTTCCTCCTCTCGTCGCGCTCCTTCGCCGACCTGGACACCCGCCTGCGCTGGGTGGGCCTCATCGCGCGCGGGGAGGAGCACCTGGTGCTGCGCCTGGGCGTGCAGGCCGAGAGCATTGACGTGGCGCGCGTGGTGCTGGAGCGCAAGAAGACCGAGGTGAGCCAGGTGCGCTCCCAGAAGCAGGTGGAGCAGCGCAAGATGGAGGGACTCAAGAGCCAGCGCGAGCGCACCGTGCGCGACATCCAGACCACCCGCATGAGCTACGAGGCCGCCGCGGCCGAGCTGGAACGCTCCGCGCAGAAGATCAAGAAGCTGCTGGACGAGCTGGAGCGGCGCCGGCTGGAGGACGAGCGGCTGCGCGCGCAGCGCGGCGAGAAGATCCCCGAGGGCCAGTTCGGCCACGGGCGCGGCTCGCTGCCGTGGCCGGTGCGCGGCACGGTGATCGAGAACTTCGGCGAGAACCGCCACCCCAAGTTCGGTACCGTGACCCGCAACAACGGCATTGATATCCAGGCCCCCGAGGGCGCCGACATCCGCGCGGTGGAGAAGGGGGTGGTGGAGTTCGTGGACTGGTACGAGGGCTACGGGCAGACCATCATCCTGAACCACGGCGGCGGGTTCTACACGCTCTACGCCCACTGCGGCTCGGTGAGCGTGGCGCAGGGCCAGCAGGTGGCCGCGGGTTCGGTGATCGCGAAGGTGGGGGATACCGGGTCGCTGCGGGGGGCGGAGCTGCACTTCGAGGTGCGCAAGGGGCGGGCGGCGGTGGATCCGCTGGATTGGCTGCGGTGAGAGCCTTCTGGATCTTGAGCTTGATTTCCAACCTGATGTCATGTAGCAGGTTAGACGATTTTCCTTGAAATTGACGCAAATTACGTCGATATTGACGCTACATGCGTCAGACGCCCCTTGACTTGCTCATGGCGCGCACGCGCCAGCAACTCCTCTCCGCGATCCTGATGCACCCGGACCGGTGGTGGTATCGGAGTGAGCTTGCCGCCCGGTTTGGGGTGCGACCGTCGACATTGCAGAGGCCTCTTGGCGCCCTCGTGGAAGCCGGGATCCTCAAGACTCGGCGGGACGGGAATCGACTCTACTTCCAGGCCGACGCCGACAGCCCGCTCTATCCGGAACTCCGGGGTCTGGTCGCGAAGACGGCGGGACTCGTGGATGTCCTCCGGGGCGCGCTTTCCCCTCTTGGAACCAGAATCCGGGTCGCGTTCGTCTTCGGCTCCGTCGCCAGGACCGAGGAAGCCAGTACCAGCGACATCGACCTGATGGTAGTCGGCAGCGTGGGATTGGCAGACCTTTCGCTTCCGCTCCGCGAGGCCGCCGCGCAACTTGGGAGAGAGGTGAATCCCACGGTGTGCACGCCCGAGGAGATGGTGCAGCGAGCCGGCGGCCGGCACCAATTCATCACATCGGTATTGGACAGCCCGAAGCTCTTCGTGCTAGGAACAGAGGATGCCCTGGCAAGACTTGCTCAAGCAAAGGCGGGTGGAGAGCAGACCCACTCAGCGGACTGAGATCGCGGAACTTCTCTCCCTTGCCGCGCGCGAATTGTCGGACGCAGGGGTCGATGCAATATCTGCGGAGGGCCGATTCGAGCACGCCTATGCTGCCGCCAGGGCGCTGGCTACCGCGGTGGTCCGTGCTGCCGGATTCCGGCCGACTTTCACGGGCGGAAACCACCACAACACGTTCGTCGCGCTCGAAGCAGCAGCTCCCGAGAAGTTCCGAATGTACTCCGCCTACCTCGACACCTGCCGTGCAAAGCGCAACGAAATGAGCTACGTCCACGCGACCGTAATCACGACTGCGGAACTGGATGAAATTCTGACGCTGGTGCCCGAGTTCCGGACCGCCGTGGACGGCTGGCTCCGCCAGAACCACGCGGAGCTCTGCGAGTAGGGGAGCTTGGTTCCCAGGGAAGGAATGGAGTGCCGATGGCCGTAGTGTCGGTACCGTCCAAGAAGACGACGGTGAGCGATGGCCCGGAAGGGCTTACGTTCGTTGTGCCCGCAAAGCGGGAGTGGCCTCCGCTGATGGTCCTTCCAATTTGGCTTGTAGGTTGTCAGGCCAGGCGTTCTCGAGCATCGGTTTGAGCTGTTTGGCCTTTCGCGAGGCCGTGACTACGACCTCTCGGCCGTGAGCAACTTGAGGGTGTCCCCAATCCCGTTCAACCCCTGGAAGCCAGGGGCGGGGCTCCGGTTATGGGGACTTGCGGGAGGAGTTGTGGCGTTTGACTACGGCGCGAGGACGATCCGCTTCGCTTCTGCTGTCGACGAGGCCGAAGGCAGGATGATTGTGGAGCGGATCCTGGGGCGCTATCCCGTTTCGGGTACGGCAACATCCATCCAATAGAGAAGACTGCGGGTTGCCGGCCCTGTATTTCCTACACCCCCCGGACACCCCATGCGAATCCTCCAGGTCTACGGTCCCTACGATCCGCCCGTGTACGGGGGCATTCAGCGCATCCTGAATATCCTCCGGGACGGCGTGCCGCGCTTCGGGCACGAGCTGGTCACTCTGTGCGCATCACACGACCGCGTCACCCGGGTGGACCACGGCCCGCGCGGAACCGTCGTGCACGCCGCCTCCTTCGGCAAGGTGCTCCGGCACCGGCTCAGCCCCTCGCTGCCGTTCTGGATCCGGAAGTTGCGTCCGGACGTGCTGCACTTCCACTACCCGAGCCTCTCGGGCGTCGCCTCCTGCCTGATAACCCGGCCCGCCCGCCCGGTCGTCGTGTCGTACCACTGCGACGTCCAACGCCGCGGCTGGCACCGCGTCTTCGACGCTCCGGTGCAGGCGTTCCTGCGCCGCGCCGACCGCATCCTGGTGAGCACCCCGCAGACACTCGACGCGAGCCATGCCCTTCGCCCGCACCGGGACCGCTGCGAGGTGCTGCCATACGGGCTCGACCTCGAACGCCTGCGGGAAACCGATCGCACCCGCGAGGTTACCCGCGCGCTGCGGGAGAGTTGCGCCGGGCCCATCACGCTGTTCGTGGGGCGGTTCCATCACTACAAGGGGCTGGACGTGCTGCTGGAGGCGCTTCCAAACGTGCCCGGCACGCTGGTGCTGGTGGGGCGCGGAGAGGAGTACGCCGCGGTGCGCAGTCGCGTGCGGGAAGGTGGGCTCAGCGCGCGGGTCCGTTTCGCAGAGGAAGTCCCCGACGAGGACCTTGGCGGCTACTACCGCGCCGCGGACCTCTTCGTGCTGCCCTCCACCAGCCGCGCGGAGTCCTTCGGGCTGGCGATGGCCGAGGCCATGGCCTGCGGGCTGCCGGCGGTCTCCACGCGGCTCGGCACCGGCACCTCGTTCGTGAACCAGGACGGGGTCACCGGGCTGGAAGTGGAAGCCGGGGACGCCGGGGCACTGGCGGAGGCCATGCGGAAATTGCTCGAGGATCCCGAAGAAGCGCGCCGCATGGGAGAGGCGGCGCGAGGGCATGCGGCGGGGTTCTCGTTGGATCGAATGGTGGAGGAGACCGTGCGGATGTACGAGACGATGGGAAGGCGCAATCCCTCGGGAAGTACGAGGGGGTCTTAGAGGGCTCGACACTCAAGCTTCCAAATCAGTTCGACATGGTGGATTGTGAACATGCCAGTATCTCGAACAGGCCAGAACCACTGAGGTGATCGATGAGCCGGATGTCTCAAGCCACCTTCCCCCTCCTGCTCGCCATCCTCGGTCTCGCCGCAAGCTCGTGCCTGCACGAGCCTCCCACACGCCCCAACTCCGGATTCCCCGCGGATGGCTGGGTGATCGTCACCAAGTGGGACACGGCAGCCTGGTTTCCCGGGGATACCCTGCGCCAGCCGGGCCTGTACAAGTTCCGACTGGACGGCAGTGGCCTGACCCGGCTCACCTTTCCTGGCGAGTCACTCGATGTCGTCGTGCCACCCGGACTCGCACTCACGAGGGGAACGCCCAGCGGCCCGCGATGGAGCCCCAAGGGCCGGTACGTCATCTATCTGGAGAGCCTCGGTCGGGACAACTCATTCGTTGCGTTCATGGACACGGAGACAGGCCGGAAGAAGACCCTGACCGGCCCTTTCGCGTATGACCTCGACCCACAGTGGAGTCCCAGCGGCCGGTATGTCCTCTACCTTCGCAGCCTCGCGGCTCTGTGGCTTACCGACACCGCAGGCGTGAAGACTCCACTTCCCCAGATTCGGGGCTGGCGCAGCTTCCTGTTCCAGGGCGACAGCGTGGCCCTCGGGTACAATTCAGCACAGTGGGCCGAGGATGACGAGCATCTGCTGGTGCCCGGGACCCGCTGGCACCCTCCGGCTGGCCCAGAAACCAGGCTCCAACAAGAGATCTTCAAGGTCTCGTTGGCGGATGGAAGCCCTGTGGCCCAGGTAACGACGGGGAACAGGGGCCTGGGAGGACTGGTCTCACCCGATGGGGCCCTGATGATTTGGAGACGAGGAACCGCACCTTTCCAGGGCAGCCTCTTCCTCCTCGGCATGCAGGACACGTCCCTGGTGCCGCTCACGAGCGGGCCTGGGGACGGGAATCCGCATTGGGCCAACGACTCCCGCACCTTCATCTTCCTGAAGGCGCAAGGGGCGAGCCACGACACGGTGTATCATGTCTACTTTGGCAATGTCACGGTCGCGGGCCAAGAGCGCCTGCTGCTGGCGCGATCGGTGCGGGACGCCGATCTCTATCTGCCCTGACCGTTGCAGTACAGTCAGGTGGCGCTGTTGTTGCGCGCCCCGGGCCACGCGCCGGGAAACGTGGACCTGCTGTTCTACCGGGCGGGGTAGAAGACGGCCTCCGCCTGTGCGAGAATCAGCCGGCGGACCGTCCCATTCCACGCCCGTCTTCCCGCAGCGCACCGGATTCCAGGAGTACTCCAGCGCCATGACGCCTCGAGCGCCCGAGCGGCCCGCCGCCGGCCCCATCCCGCTCCAGCCCCTCGCGTGGCAGGCGCTCGCCCGCGCCGTCGCCAGCGGCAGCGTGCCGCCTGCATCGCTGTTCGTGGGCCCGGCCGGCATCGGAAAGGTGGAAGCCGCGCTGGCGATGGCGCGTCTGCTGAACTGCGAGAGCATCGAGGCCGCCGGCGCGCAGAAACCCGGCGCGTCCGCCTCGGGCGCGTCATTCGCCACCCCCTGCAACACCTGCCGCTCCTGCCGCCGCATGCTGGAAGGCAATCACCCGAACCTCAGGCTCATCTACCCGGTGCCCGCGCCCGCCGCCGGCCGCACCGACGAGCGCCAGGCCGAGGATCTCGAGGAAGCGCTCGCGGAGGTGCTCACCGCCCGCCGCGCCGCGAAGCTCTTCGCCTTCGACCCCGACCGCCTGTGGCCGGGCAAGAAGGTCTCCATTCAGATTGATCGCATCCGCATGCTCAAGCGCGAGCTGAGCTACTCGCTCTCGGAAGGCCGCGCCCGCGTGGTGGTGCTGGCCGAGGCGCACACGCTCACGCCCGAGGCGGCCAACGCGGCGCTCAAGATCCTCGAGGAGCCCGGCGCGAACACGCACTGGGTGCTCACCACGTCGCGTCCCCACCGCATCCTGCCCACGGTGCGCTCGCGCTGCTCGGCGATCGAGTTCGAGCCGGTGGAGCTGGAACCGATGGCGAAGCTGCTCGCCGAGCGCCTGGACAGCGAGCCGGCGGTGGCGCGCGCCGCGGCCGCGCTCTCGCAGGGCAGTCCCGCGGCGGCGGTGGGATTGCTGGCAATGGGTGGTGGCCTGCTGGCCGACCGCGACGCCGCCCTGGAGCTGTGGAAGCTGGCGCAGACCGGCCAGTGGGACCGCGTGCACCGCACCGTGGACGGCCTGCGGTTCCGCTGCTATCGCGACCGTGGTCTCGTGGGGCGCATCCTGCGCTTCTGGCTGCTGTGGGTGCGCGACCTGTTGCAGGTGAAGGGCGGCCTCCCCGAAGCCGGCGTCGCCAACCAGGACAAGCTGGAGGGCCTGCGCAAGGCCGCGGCGCAGGTCGGCTGGGAGACGCTCTCCTCGCGATACGCCGTGATCGCGGACTGCCTCGCCGCCGAGGGCCTGAACGTGGCCCCGGAGGTTCTGCTATACTCCGCACTGACCCGCCTGGCCGAGGCGCAAGCCCGATTCCGGCCCGCCTCGCGTCCGGCTTCCTGATAACCCTCCTCCGAGGCAATCCAATGGTCACTGCGCCGTCCTGCGCGCTGGTGGAAGTCACCTTCCGGGGGTTCCGCCGGGAGGTCTACGCCAACACGCGCGAGATCGACCTGACACGGCTCGACAGCATCATCGTGGAGGTGGACCGCGGCGAGGACATCGCCAAGGCATCCATGCTGGGCGAGATCGTGAACCTGAAGGCCGACCGGCAGAAGATGACCACCTATCGCGAGATCCTCCGCAAGTCCACCCCGGAGGACGCGCAGCAGCACGTGGACAACCGCACCCGCGAGAACGAGGCGTTCCACTTCTGCCGCGAGCGCATCGCCGCGCGCAAGCTGGAGATGGAGCTCTCCGACGTGGAGCTGCAGTTCGACGGCCACCGCATGACCTATTACTTCACCGCCGAGAAGCGCGTGGACTTCCGCGAGCTGGTGAAGGACCTGGCGGCGAAGTTCCGCACCCGGATCGAGCTGCGCCAGATCGGCGTGCGCGACGAAGCCAAGCGCATGGACGGCTACGGCGTGTGCGGCCGGCGCCTGTGCTGCACCTCGTGGCTCAAGGGCTTCTCGCCGGTGACGCTGCGCATGGCCAAGGACCAGGACCTGGCCCTCTCGCCGAGCAAGATCTCGGGCGTGTGCGGGCGGCTGATGTGTTGCCTGGCCTACGAGGTGGATTTCTACCGCGAGTCCACGCGGATCTACCCGCGCCCCGGGCAGGTGGTGGAGACGAAGAGCTTCGGCAAGGTGGAAGTGCGCCGCTCGGATTTCTTCCGCCTGGTGATCCACGGCGTGGACTCGGAGGGCCAGGAGCGCTCGTTCCGTCCCGACGAGGTGCCGGGGCTGGTGGAGAAGCTGATGCCGGGCGGCGGGATCGGCGACCAGGCCAAGGGCTGCAACTGCGGCGGTAGCGTCCGCACCAACGGCGGCGGGGACGGCGATGGCAACGGCCACGGCGGCGGCTGCTCGGGGTGCGCCCGCTAGGGCGGCCTCTCCGGAGAGCCCATGACCCAGGTCCGCGCCGCCGAGCTCCTGACCTCGATCCTCTCCAGTTCCTGCACGGAGGCCCGCGCGGCCTACCTGCGCCTGGCCGTGGACTACGCGCACATCCGCGCCGAGTGGGCCCTCTCCGCCCGGGACGTGCGCGCCGCCCGCAACGACGGCCGCACGAAGGTGCACAACGCCCTGATCGAGGCCACCGACGCGCTGGCTCGCGCCATGGGCAAGGCCGGCGAGGACGACTCCTGGCGCGCGGAAGTGGGCCACGACCGGCGCGACATCGGCGACTTCGCCTGCCAGGTGCACTGCCTGCTGGGGATCATGTCGCGGTAGGCTGGAGCCCCGGCGACTTTCTGATTTGAAACCCCAAAACGGATAGAGGCTCCGGCGCGGTTTTCGTACCGTGGATGTCGGAGGTACCAATCATGAAGACGACCGACGTCATCCGCTGGGAGCAGTTCCGTTCGCGCGACCCCAGGGCGCGCGAGAAGTTCGTCGTGGCCGTGCGCAGCACCGGGATCTACTGCCGGCCCGGCTGTCCGGCGCGCATGCCGCTGCGGCGCAACGTGATCTTCTTCGACTCCACCGAGGCCGCCCGCGGCGCGGGATTCCGCGCGTGCCGCAGGTGCCACCCGGACCAGGCCGGCCCGTCCGCCGCGGACCACGCGCTGGTGGGGCGGGCCTGTCGCGCGCTCGAGGCCGGCGCCGACGAGCCCGTGCGCCTGGAGAGCCTGTCGCGCGAGCTGTCCGTGAGCCCCGCGCGCCTGCGCCGCGAGTTCCGCCGCGCCCTCGGCCTCACGCCGCGCGAATACGCCGACGCCGCCCGCCTGGACCGCTTCAAGAAGCAGGTGCGCGCGCGCGGCAACGTGGCCGCCGCGATGTACGAAGCGGGCTACGGCTCTTCCAGCCGCCTGTATGAGCGGGCGCGCCAGACCCTGGGCATGACCCCCGCGGTCTACGGCCGCGGGGGCCGGGGCGCGCGCATCGGCTACGTGCTGGCGGACAGCCCCATGGGCCGCGTGCTGGTGGCGGCGACGGAGCACGGAGTGTGCGGCGTGAGCCTGGGCGCGGGCGACGTCGCGCTGAAGAAGTTCGTGCGCGAGGAGTATCCGCAGGCCGAGCTGCGCGAGGGCGGCCCGGGCCTGCGCGGCTGGGTGCGGGAGATCCTGAGGCGCCTGGACGGGCGCGCGCCGGGCGCGCCGCTGCCCCTGGACATCCGCGCCACGGCCTTCCAGTGGCGGGTGTGGCAGGAGCTGGCCGCGATCCCGAGGGGCGTCACCCGCTCGTACTCCGAAGTGGCGCGGCGCATCGGGAAGCCGAAGGCGGCGCGAGCGGTGGCTCGGGCGTGCGCGACCAATCCCGTGGCGATCGTGATACCCTGCCATCGAGTGGTGCGCGAGGGCGGACAGTCCGGCGGCTACCGGTGGGGGGAGAAGGTGAAACGGGAGGTGCTGGAGCGGGAGAAGCGGTAGGGGAATTCGAGTCCTCGCGCCATCCCTGCAGGAGACGTCTCCCGCAGGGCGCGCCCTCGTCCGGCTGTTTGACGCCCGGCGAAGCGCGCCCGTATTCTTGGGGAGTTCCACCTGCGCACCGATTCGCCCCGGCATGCCCAAGGAGCCCAGAATGAGACCAGCAGGAATGCGACTTTCCGCAGCCGGGGCGCTGGCCCCGGCGATGCTTCTCCTTGGCGCCGTCGCCGGTTCCGCATGGGCCGCCATGCCCACCGGCAAGGACGTCGTGAGCGTGAGGGCGGTCGAGGCGCTTTCCCTGGGTCGCGGGGCCACCGACACGGCGCGGGTGCTGGTGACGGTGAAGCCCGGCTACCACGTCCAGGCCAACCCCGCTGCGGCCGACTACCTGGTGGCCACGCAGCTCAAGGTGAAGGCCCTTCCCGGGTTCAAGGCAGGCAAACCGCTGTATCCGAAGGGCCGGGTCCTGCAACTGGAGGGCAGCGACGAGAAGCTGTCTACCTTCGACGGCTCGTTCGAGATCCGGGTGCCGCTGAAGGCGGGCAAGACCGCGCGCCCGGGCAGCCACGCGCTGGCGGCCTCCCTGAAGTTCCAGGCGTGCGACGACAAGTCCTGCTTCGCGCCGGTCACCGTGCCGGTGCAGATCGAGGTGCGGGTGGAGGAGCCCCGGAAGTAGGGACCGAGCATGGCCGGCGGCTCCGTTGTGCGCCGTGCGTCCAGCCCGGGGAGCACAGCCCGGGAAACCCCTCGACTCGCGCGCCCGCCTGCGTCAGACTCGCGGCTGCTGCGCACCCCGCCACAGGTTCCCATACGGAGGACTTCATGCTGAACCGGCTGCCCGGGGCCCCGGCCCTGGCTCTCATCGCTGTCATCGCCGCGGGGGCCGCCATGCCACCATCGGGCGCCCCATCCGCGCTCGCGGCCGAGGGCGCCGCCGCACCCGACGTGCAGTCCATCCTCGCGGATGTGACGCGCGCCTACACCACGCTGGGCTCCGGCTACTTCGAGGGCCGGGGCCAGGTGCGGCTGGTGGTGCACGGGCAGAGCCAGCAGGTGGAGTTTCCGATGCGCTGCGCGTTCGGCGAATCCGGCAGGTTCCTGCGCGAGATCCAGCACGAGGCCATGGGCCAGACGGCGGTGAGCGACGGGAACCAGTTGTGGCTGTACGTGGGCCGGTTCAACCAGTACATCCGCCACCCGCTCACCGCGGCGGACACCGATCCCGCCTTCCCGGCGCCGCCCAACCAGCCCAACCGGGACCCCTTCGCCGACTATCGCGCGCTCGACGCGCACCTGCGCGGTCCGCGGCTCGAGCGGTTGGACACGCTTCAGGTGGGCCCCGACAAGGTACCGTGCCACGTGGTGGCCTTCGACTCGCTGGCCGGAGGCGGGGTGGCCGGCGCCAGCGACGCCGGCGGCGAGATGTGGATCGACGTCGCCCGCCATCTCGTGCTGCGCCAGCAGGTGGGAATGGCCGCCCGGCCCGGCGGGAACGCCCAGTTCGACTCGATCTCCTGGACCACCAGCTACGAGATGGTGCGCGTGGGCGAGCCGCTGCCCGAGTCGCTGTTCGTCTTCTCCGCGCCCAACGGCGCGCAGGAAGTCGAGCAGTTCGGTCCGCAGCGTCCGAAGTTCGCGGACCTCACGGGCAAGCCGCGCATCGACTTCACGCTCAACGATCTCTCCGGCAAGCCCCGCAGCCTCAAGGACTACCACGGCAAGGTGGTGCTGCTGGATTTCTGGGCCACCTGGTGCGGGCCGTGCCGGATGGAGCTGCCGATCATCATGTCGCTCTACGCCGAGATGAAGAAGAAGGGCCTGGAGGTCCTGGCTGTCAACGTGGCCGAGGAGCGCGAGAAGCCCGCGGAGTTCGTCAAGAAGTTCGGCTACACCTTCCCGGTGCTGCTCGACACCGACGGCAAGGTGTCCCAGCAGTACCAGGCCAACGCCATCCCCACCGTGGCGGTGGTGGACCGCACCGGCAAGATCGTGGCCCACTTCGCAGGCGCGCGCTCCGAGGAGGATCTGCGCGCGGCGCTGGCCAAGGCCGGGCTGAAGTAGGCCCGGCGGCGCGCGGACGCGGATTCCCATGCTGCGCCTCGACGCCGACCTCGCCGTCCGCCTGACTGTCCGCCGCGCGGGCGAGCCCGACTCCTCCGGCCGCTGTGTCGTCTACTGGATGCAGCGCGCCCAGCGCGCCACCGACAACCCCGCGCTGGAGACCGCGATCGCCGCGGCCAACGAACTGGGCGTGCCGGTGGTGGTCTTCTTCGGGCCCATGCCCTCCTTCCCCGGCGCCAACTACCGGCACTTCCACTTCATGATGCAGGGTCTCGCCGACACCGCGGAGCGGCTGGAAGCGCGCGGCATCGGCCTGGTGCTGCGCCGCCTCGACGAGGGGGGCCTGGCGGCTTTCTGCCTCGAGGCGCATGCCGCGCTGGTGGTCAGCGACGAGAACCCCATGCGCGAGCCCGAGCGCTGGCGCGCCTCGCTGGCCGGCGAACTGCGCGTGCCGTTCTGGACCGTGGATTCCGACGTGGTGGTGCCCTCGGCGCTGCTGGAGCGGGAGCATTACTCGGCGCGCACCATCCGCCCGAAGCTCCGCGCGCACCTGGAGCGTTTCCTGGTGCGCGCGAAGGACCGGCGGGTACGGGTCTCGTGGCATCCGCCGCGGGGCATGAAATCGCTCGCGCCGCGCGTGGAGACCCTGGACCAGATGCCCCTGGACCGCAGCGTGCAGCCGGCGCCCGGCGTCGCGGGAGGCACCACCGAGGGGCTCCGGTGCCTGCGGAAGTTCCTGAGGGAGGGCCTGCCCGGCTACTCCGCCCGCCGCAACCGGCCGGAGGTCGAAGGCACCAGCCGCCTGTCCGCCTACCTGCACTTCGGCCAGCTCGGCCCGCGCGCCGTGGCGCTGGCGGTGAGTGCGGCGCACGCGCCCGGGGTGGACCGGGAGGCGTTCCTGGAGGAGCTGATCGTGCGCCGCGAGCTGAGCGTGAACTTCGTGAAGTTCAATCCCCGCTACGACCGCCTGCAGGGCTGCGAGGCGTGGGCGCTGCGCACGCTGGCCGCGCACGCGAGGGACCCGCGGGAGCATCACTACTCCGGCCGCCAGCTGGAGGATGCCGTCACGCACGATCCGCTGTGGAACGCCGCCCAGCGGCAGATGGTCCGCACCGGCTGGATGCACGGGTACATGCGGATGTACTGGGCCAAGAAGATCCTCGAGTGGACGCGCTCGCCCGAGGGGGCGTTCGAAATCGCCGTTCGGCTGAACGACCGCTACCAGCTCGACGGCCGCGACTGCAACGGCTACGCCGGCGTGGCCTGGGCCGTCGGAGGCAAGCACGACCGGCCCTGGGGCCCGGAGCGGCCCATCTTCGGACTGGTGCGCTACATGAACGCCGCGGGATGCTCGCGCAAGTTCGACACGAAAGCGTATATTCGGGCCATGTAGGGCCGGCGCGACCCGGGCGGGCGCGCCACCCAAGGAGTGTGCATGCCGCTGTCCCCAATCCTCTATCTGGCCGTCGGCCTGGTCCTGGGCGCGCTGGTGGGCTGGGCCCTGGCCCGCGCCGGAATGGGCCGCGCCGCCGCGCAGGCCGAGCGCATTCCCCAGTTGGAGCAGACCATTGTCGGGCTGACCGGCGAGGTGTCCGACCTGAAGTCCGGGCGCGCCGCGCAGGCCGCGCGGCTGGAGGAGCAGACCCGTGCTCTGGCCGAGCAGAAGACGCTGCTGGGGGAGGCCGAGAAGAAGCTCGCCGACACGTTCACTGCGCTCTCCGCCCGCTCCCTCAGGGAGAACAACGAGGCCTTCCTGGAGCTGGCGAAGGCCAAGCTGGGCGAAGCGCAGAAGGGCGCGCAGGGGGACCTGGACGCGCGCAAGCTGGCGGTGGAGGCGCTGGTGAAGCCTCTGGCGGATACGCTGAAGGCGGTGGACGAGCAGATCCGCAACGTGGAGAAGGAGCGCGCCGGGTACTACGCCGGGATGGTGGAACAGCTCAAGAGCCTGGCGGACTCCCAGAAGCTGCTGCAGTCGGAGACCACCAACCTGGTGCAGGCTCTGCGCTCGCCCACCGCGCGCGGAAGGTGGGGCGAGTTCCAGCTGCGCCGCGTGGTGGAGATGGCCGGCATGCAGCCGTACTGCAACTTCGTGGAGCAGGAGTCCAGCGACACCGACGACGGCCGCCGGCGCCCGGACATGATCGTGCGGCTGCCGGGCGGGCAGACGGTGGTGGTGGACTCAAAAGCCCCCGCCAACGTCTACCTTGCAGCCCTGGAGATCCTGGACGAAGCCTCCCGTGAGGCCCGGCTCAAGGAGTACGCGGCGCTGGTGCGCAAGCACATGGCGGACCTGGGGGGGAAGGCATACTGGGAGCAGCAGGACTCCACGCCCGAGTTCGTGGTGATGTTCCTGCCGGGCGAGATGTTCTTCAGCGCCGCCCTGCAGTACGACCCATCCCTGATCGAATTCGGCGTGGACAGAAAGGTGATCCCGGCCAGCCCCACCACGCTGATCAGCCTGCTGAAGGCCGTGGCCTATGGATGGAAGCAGGAGAAGCTGGCGCAGAACGCGCAGGAAATCAGTGATCTCGGCGCGGAGCTGTACGACCGACTGTGCGTGCTGGCCGGCCACTTCGACCGGGTGCGCAGGGGCCTGGACACGGCGGTGAGCGCGTACGACGACACCGTCGGCTCGCTCGAGACCCGCGTGCTGGTCACCGCGCGCAAGTTCCGCGAGCTGGGAGCCTCCGGCGGGAAGGACGTGCCGGATCTCAAGGAAGTGGGCAGGAAAGCGCGCAAGCTGCACGCGCCGGAGGTGGAGTCGCCCGCCGAACTGCCGCCGAATGAACCCGACATCGCGGGACAGATGGCCCCGGACGGGGGCCTCGCCTAGACGCGAAGCCTAACGGGGCGCCGCGCCCGCGCCCGCACTCGAATCCAGGCCCGCGCCTGCCCCGGAGTGCGCGCCCGCGCCTGCCCCCGCGCCCGCCCCGTAGTTCGCCCCCGCGCCTGCCCCGTAGTTCGCCCCCGCGCCTGCCCCGTAGTTCGCCCCCGCGCCTGCCCCGTAGTTCGCCCCCGCCCCCGCCCCCGCATGCGCCGCACGCCACTCCATCGCGTGCCGGATGCGATTGCGGCCCGAAGGGTGGTCGTAGAACACGATCTCTTCCAACTCGCCGGGATCCAGGTCGCGATACTCGCCGAGCTTCAGAAATACCGTCGCGGCGGCTTCGGGAGCCCGCGCGGCGTCCAGCGCGAAGCTGTCCGCCTGCGTCTCCATGATGCGGGTCATGTTGGCGTTGATCGGCTCGGCCACGAAGAAGAACAGGCTGAAGAGCAGCAGCAGCAGCGGCAGTCCCGCCACGTCCCCCACGCCCTCCACGCCCATCTGCGGCCAGCGCACGCGAACCCAGTCGAAGGCCCACCGCACGAACAGGAAGCCCAACAGGAACACCGCCCCCAGCACCGCGATCCCGATCCACACGTGGCGCAGGACGTAGTGGCCCATCTCGTGCCCGATCACCGTGCGCACCTCGTCGGGGGTGCAGCGGCGGAGGGTGTTGTCGTACATCACCACCCGCATGGTGCCGAACAGCCCATTCACGTAGGCGCTGATGCGCTGCGTGCGACGGCTGGCGTCCACCATGAACACGTCTTTCGCCGGCACGTGCTGCTCGCGGGCCATGGACAGCAGCGATTGCTTCAGGGGCGAGTCGGGCAGCGGGGTGAACTTGTTGAACGCGGGAGCGAGGAACACCGGCTCAATGACCACGATCACCACCATGAGCGCCACCGACGTCAGCCAGCCCCACAGCCACCAGCGGCCTTTCGAGCGGCGCAGGATGGCGTAGAGCAGCATCAGCGCGAGTCCGCCCAGGATGGCGGCCATGAGCAGCGAGATGAACTGGTCCCGCATCCAGCCGTCGAAGCCCTGCGTGAGCAGGCCGTAGGCCTTCTCGCGCCGGTAACCCTGATAGGCGCTCAGAGGGAATCCCACCGCCCAGGTGACCCCGGTGAAGATGAACCAGTAGAGCGCCGTCTGCATGGCCCGGGACGGCGTGTGGCGCGCGACGAAGGAGCGAAGGCGGGCGGAAGCCCCGGAGAGCAGCAGAAAGCCCAGCACCAGCAGCTGGTTGAACACGAAGTCCACCAGCCCCAGCAGGCGCCCGCCGCGCTGGTAGGCGCGGGTCTTCTCGCGGCGCTCGGCGGGGACGGACTCCAGGTAGGCGCGCGTGGCGGCCGCGGGGTCGGAGATCAGCGCGGCGGCGGCGGCCTTCGCGGAGTCGAAGGGCACGATCTCGGCGGGCGACGGTCCGTCCGCGGCGCGCGCCGGTCGCGGTGCGGCCGCGAGCGAGAGGAGCACCACTGCCAGCATCAGCGCGAAAGGGGCGAGGCGGAGAATTCCGGACCGGACGTTCATGCGACCCTCCTTGGCGGTTCCGGCGGAGAGTAGCAGGAATCTCCGGGGAAGGGGTAGGGGCGGCATGAGCATGCGGCCGGCAAGTGCGGGGGCGGCACGCGCAGCTGTGCACGAGCGGCGGGAATGGCCGGCCCGCGATCTTCGAGGATTGCACGTGGACCGCGGTGCCCGGCTCGCCCTATGATCGTCACAAGACTTCCACGACCCATCCGACGAAGAGTGGCGCTCACGGCCGCCTGGGCAAACTCTCTCGATCTGCCGTACCGCCTCCCGGCCTCTCCGCCACGACCCTGGGCCTGCATCCCCGCGGCAGGAGGTGTTATGCGGTTCGTGCGCCTGTTTCCATTGATACTCCTATCGTGCCTCGTCGCCAGTGTCCCCCGGGCCCTTGCCCAGCCCGCTGCGGCCCCCGAGGGGGCGCAGCTGATTCCCACCAGCATCGAGGTTGGCAGCGGTGCGGACACGGTGAACTTCGCGGACCCGGTCACGTTGACCGCCACCGTGAGCCCGACCACGGCCACCGGCCTGGTACAGTTCAACGACGGCGCCACGATGCTGGGCATCGTTGGCCTGAGCCATGGGCAGGCCTCGGTGGACGTCTTCGACTTCAGCATCGGCACGCACCGCATCACCGCCATCTTCGGAGGCAATGCCACCTACGCCCGCAGCGAATCGCCGGTCTTCAACCTGGTGGTGGTCGCGGGGGCCTTCACCAGGACCACGCTCACATCCGCTCCGAATCCGTCCGCCCTGGGGACCACCGTCACGATGGTTGCCACGGTCACGCCCTCATACGCCACCGGGAGCATTCAGTTCCTGGCGGACGCGGCGCCCGTCGCGACGGTGCCCGTGGTGTCGGGGACGGCGGCATGCTCCACCGCGGCGCTCACCGTGGGAATCCACTCCCTCCAGGCCATCCTGCTTCCCGGCCCGGGGTACAGCGCAAGCACTTCCCAGACGCTGTCGCAGATGGTGACACCCATGCAGACCGCCACCTCGCTCGTCGCGAACCGGGATACGACCGTGTTCGGCGACTCCGTGACCTTCACCGCAACCGTGACCCCTGACGGGGCCACCGGGGTGGTCTGGTTCATGGACGGCGGGTCCCTTCTCGCCTCGAAGTCGCTGTCCGGTGGCGTGGCCGTGCTTTCCACGGCGGCCCTCGCGGTGGGAACACGTACCATCACGGCCGAGTACAAGGGCGACGCCACGCACAGCATGAGCACCTCCGCGCCGCTCCGGCACATGGTCATGTTCGCCCCAACCACGACGGTCCTGGGCTCGGTCCCGAACCCATCTGTCTACGGGCAGTCCGTGAGCCTGACCGCGACGGTCACCCCGTCGGCGGCCACGGGACTGATGCGCTTCTACCGCGGAGGGCTTCTCCTTGGAACCGCGGCCCTCTCGGGCGGGGTCGGCGTGCTGAACACGTCCGGCCTCCCGGTGGGCCCGGATACCATCGTGGCCATCTACGGTGGCGACATTGGCCGCACTGGCAGCTCCTCCGCTCCGCGGTTGCATATCGTGAACCGCGCCGGCACCGGCATCACGCTGGCGTCCAGCGCCAACCCATCCGGCGTGGGACAACCGGTCAACTTCACCGCACAAGTCACGGCGACTTCGCCCGGCGTGGGCACTCCCACGGGGACGGTGCATCTCCGGCTCGGCGGCGTGGAATTCGCGAGCACCGCACTGGTTGCGGGCACTGCCACCGTCAGTCTGGATTGCGCCTCGGTGGGGGCGGCCCTGCCAGTGGGGCTCGACTCCGTGACGGCAGTCTACGACGGCGACGCCAGCTTCATCGGCTGCGCCTCGACCGTCCTCGAGCAGTCCGTCGTGCCCCCCAAGTCCTCGCCCACATTCCAACTCAAGTGGGGATCGCCCGGAACCGGGCCGGGACAGTTCGGCCCCGCCACCGGGGACATCCGGGGCGTCGCCATCGACGCCTCCGGCTACGTCTACGTGGCCGACCCCGGCAACGATCGCATCCAGAAGTTCGACTCCCGCGGGAACTTCGTGACCGCCTGGGGCTCCACCGGCAGCGGCAAGGGGCAGTTCCACAACCCCGTGGACGTGGCCGTGGACGCGACCGGCTACGTGTACGTGGTGGACCGGGACAACTACCGGGTGCAGAAGTTCACCGGGGGAGGGATCTACGTCGCGAAGTGGGGCTCCTTCGGGACCTCGGGCGGGCAATTCGGCGCCGCGATGGGAGGGATCGCCACCGATGGCGCCGGGAATGTGTACGTGGCCGACGGAGGCAACTACCGCGTTCAGCGGTTCTCGTCCAGCGGGGGCTTGATGGGCATGTGGGGTGGCGCGGGCACCGGGAATGGTCGCTTCTCCGGGCCGCTTTCCGGCATCGCGACCTTTGCGGCGAGCTTCGTGTACGTGGCCGACCCGGGCGCCCGGCGCATCAGCAAGTTCGATGTCGAAGGCAACTTCATCGCCGCCTGGTCCGTGCTGGGCGAGGGCACCGGAGAGTGCTCCCGGATTCCCCGCATGCTGGGGGTGGACGTGGAGGGCGACGTCTACGTGACCTCCATCGCCGAGCTGGGGGCGCGGGAAGTCCGCCGCCTCGGCCCGGACGGGACTGCCCTCGGCAGCTGGGGCGAGCCCGGAAGCGGAGCCGGCCAGTTCGGCAACCCCAGCGGGGTCGCCGTGGACGCCTTCGGGAACGTGTTTGTGGTGGACCAGCAGCTTGCGCGGATTCAAAAGTTCGAGCCCGCCAACACGGTGCAGCGCATCTCCCGTGTCGAAGACGTCCGCAACGACGAAGGCCGCCAGGTGCGCGTGACCTTCACCGCGCATTTCGCGGATCGCCCCGGGGCACCCGTGCCGATCGTTCGATACGAGATATTCCGCAGGATTGACCCGAGGTTCCGTCCGGGCCGGGTTACCGCACCGCGGGGAGCCGGCCCGCTCGCCGTGCAACTCGCCGGCTGGGACGCTGTCGCCACGGTGGGCGCCTACACCGACAGCATCTACAGCGCCGTGGTGCCCACGCTGGCCGATTCCAACGGCGCGGGCACGCACAGCGCCGTGTTCCTGGTCCGCGCCGCCACCGCAACTCCGAGCCTGTACTTCGACTCCGCGCCGGATTCAGGGCATTCCGTGGACAACCTGCCGCCCGCCGTGCCCGCGCCCTTCACGGGCGATCTCGTCGGCGGAGTGGCGCACCTGCACTGGGGCCCGAGCCCGGCGAGGGACTTCGCGCAGTTCCGCCTGTACCGCGGGCGGAATGCCGACTTCACACCCGCCCCCGGAAACCTGCGCGCCACGCTCGCGGACACCGGTTTCGCGGACCCCGCCGATTCGGGATCCGTCTACAAGCTGACGGCCGTGGACGGCAGCGGCAATGAGAGCGCCCCGGCCATGGTGCGCTTCGACAACGTCACCACCGCTCCGGGAGCCGGCATCCCGCGCATATTGTGGCTCGGCCGGATCGCGCCCAACCCGGCGCGGAGAAGCGCGCGGATCGAGTTCAGCCTGCCCGTCGCTGCGCGGGTGACCCTGAACGTGATGGACGTGGGGGGACGAATCGTGCGCCGCCTGATCGCGGAACGCCGCGACGCCGGCGCGCACGTCGAGAACTGGGACCTGGCGGACGCCGCCGGAAAGCCCGTCGGCTCGGGCGTGTACTTCCTCAGGCTGGAAGCCGGGGGAGGGATGTTGACGCGGCGGGTGGCGGTGGTGAGGTAACCCGGGGGCGGGCATCTGGAATCCCCCGGCCCCGGCGCATGTGGAGTGCGCCGGAACCGGGGGATGCGGAACCCGCTATCGGTACGTCTGCTTCACTCCACCCCAGGTAACCGCCCGAACCGGCGTCGTGGGCAGCGCAGCGACCTTGATCTGGAATGCAAGGTTCGACTGCGTCGGCGCGGCGCCGGTCCAGGACAGGATGGCGTCCCCGGTGAGCGTGAACGGCTCCACCTGACCGCTGACCCAGTTGTACTGGGCGGTGGTGGCGGGGGCGGCGGTGTCGTGGCCCAGGTCGAGCTCGAAGGTGGCGGCTCCACCGAGGTCTCCGATCCGACCCTCAGCCGCGAACGAGAACGTTGGCGATAGCGCGGCCAGCGCGGCATCGCCCGAAAGGTGGCTCAGGATCGCCGCCCGGGCGGGCAGGGCGAAGATCAGGATCGCACCGATCAGCGCCGGGCGCATGCAGATGCGGGGGGAAGCCACGGGTCCTCCGAAAACGCAAGGCGTTGGTGCAACTACAGTTACAATCTCGACCCGGGCTCTGGCGGCAAACCACCAGGGGCTCCGGCCGGACGTTCAAGGCCGTCTAGATTATATGCGCAGACAGGATAATACGCAATCTTCAGCCGCTCTGCCCGCTTGCCCGGCTCCCGGGCCTCATGCAAGTCTCCGGGCATGGACTTCGACATTCGCCCCCTGGATCGCGGCGATCCGGACCTGATCCGGCCCCTGATCACTCACCCGTCGCTGGCTCCCCAATTCGACATCCTCCAGCCTCCCGGCGCATTGGAGGACTGGCTTGGGGACCCGCACATGGACTGCGGCCCGGAGGGGGCGAGTGGGGTGGCATACGCGGGCGGGCGGCCCGTCGGGCTGGTGCTGGCTTTTGCGCTAAACGGCCTGGAGGGTCCGTGGGGGATCATGCGGCCCGGCGTGCTCGGGGAATTCCGCCGCCGCGGCATCGGGAGCGCGCTGGTGCGCGCGGCGGAGGCGCGACTGCTGGCGCGGAAGGAGCCGGCGGGAGAGTTGTGCCTGTCCGCCTGGCTGGTGGACGTGCCCGCGAGCCCCGGCCGGGCGGAAGTGCCTTTCCGGGTTGCGGACGGCGATCCCGCGCCAGCATTCGCCGCGCGGCACGGCTACTCCCACGCGCGCTACTTCTGGCTCATGGACCGCCCGCGTGGGGCCGCCCCGGAGCTGACCTGGCCCGCGGGCATCGTGACGCGCACTTTCGACGGCTCCGAGCAGGCCATCGCGGACTGGTGCGAGGCGTACAACGACTCCTTCGCCGAGCACTATCACTTCATGCCCGGCACCCTCGAGGACACCCGCCGCATCACCGGTGAGCATGGCTTTCACGCGGACGGGCTGATGCTGGCCTACCGTGACGGCCGCTGCGTGGGCTATTGCCGCAACAAGCTGGACGCGCACGCGGGCGAGGTGGCGCTGCTGGGCACGGTGCGCGCCGCGCGCGGCATCGGGCTGGGGCGGGCGTTGCTGCGCTGGGGCGTCGGTTGGCTGGAGGAAAAGCGCGCGCCGTCGGTCACGCTGATGGTGGATGGGGACAACGAGAACGCGCTGGCGCTTTATCGCTCGGAGAACTTCGAAGTCGCGCGCACGCGCGAGATCTGGAGCCGGCGACCGTAGCCGGCCGCGGAGGAGAAAGCCATGGGGCAGGCAACCAGGTTGCCTGCCCCATTCAGGACGTCCCGATTCCCGCGGCAGCCAGGAACGCCTGGCCTGCGCCGCTCTCGGTCACCCCTTCGCCGCGCCGCCGCCCGCCTTCTTCGGCGTCAGTTCCCCCTCGTGGTGCTCCTTCCACTTGTGACCGTTCTTGTCGGAGAGCTCGGCGTCAAAGTTGAAGCGGATCAGCCGCCCCTTGACCCTGTCCACCACGCCCCATCCGTAAATGGCGTCGTGGTGGACCTGGGCGCTCAGGAACTTGGCGGCGGCTTCCATGCCGACCTTCTGCTCGGCCGTCGCGGTGCGGGTGTCGAAGGTGAACTTGTCGCCGTCCACGCCGGCCACGTTCTCGGTGCCGGCGGGCACGGCGCACGGGGAGGCGAACGCCAGGGTGAAGGCCACGTCGGTGGGCGCGCCCAGGAAGGCCATCTTGATCATCGCCCAGTCGCCCTCGCGGGTCTTCTTCGCGGAGCTGTCGATCTTCTTGTCGCCCCGCACGCCTGAAATGACGATGTCGTTGGAGTCCACATCGGCTTCCAGCGTCACCGGCCCCAGCTTCGGCTCCGACTTCGGTTCCCGCGGGAACTCGTTGTTGACGTTCACCTCACCCTTGTACGAGTAGTGGACCGGGTCCATGGGCTCGGTGAGCGCGGTCATGGTGGCGGTGCCGGCCGAGCCCAGGCGCTCGGCGTCGGAGCGGGTCCCGGCGGTCCCGCCCTGGGTGGAGGTGCCGCCGGGTGTGAGCGTGGAGGTGTCACCGCTCTTCTTGCCGCATCCCGCCAGGGCGATGAGAGCGAGTGAGAGGGCGAGCGGCGCGGCAAGCCGGAGTATCCGGGCGCGGCGAGGGGAGCGAATCGCGGCCATGAAGCCTCCTTTTGTCCATTGACGCAGACGGACCGCGACAATCCTATAGCCTCCCCGTCGCGGGACACAACCGCCGATTCCGGGCGCACATAACCCCGTCCCGCGCTTTCATTTCACCCCCGTTTCGCTTAGACTCGCCGCATGTCCCGATACTACCTCACCACCGCGATTGACTACGCCAACGGCGCCCCGCACCTCGGCCACACCTACGAAAAAGTCGTCGCCGACGGCATGGCCCGCTTTCAGCGCCTCATGGGCGTGGACACCTGGTTCCAGATCGGCATGGACGAGCACGGCCAGAAGGTGGCGCAGACCGCCGAGAAGGAGGGGGTGGACCCGCAGGTGTTCTGCGACCGCATGGCGGAGACCTACACCACCGTGTGGGCCGCCATGGACATCTCGCACGACGCCTTCGTGCGCACCACCGACGAGACGCACATGCGCGGGGTACAGCACCTGTTTGCGAAGTGCCACGAGCGCGGCGACATCTACCAGGGTCACTACGAGGGCCTGTACTGCGTGGGCTGCGAGGCCTACTACCTTGAGAAGGACCTGGTGGAAGGCCTGTGCCCGGTGCACCGCACGCCGCCCAGGGCCGTGACCGAGGAGAACTACTTCTTCCGGCTGTCGAAGTACGCGGAGCCGCTGCTGGCGCACCTTGAGGCGCACCCCGGGTTCATCGAGCCGGAGATCCGGCGCAACGAGGTGCTGAATGTCATCCGCGGCGGCCTGGACGACGTGAGCGTCTCGCGCGCCAACCTCGCCTGGGGTGTGCCGTTGCCCATGGACCCGAAGCACACCGTGTACGTGTGGTTCGACGCGCTGCTCAACTACGCCACCGGCGTGGGCCTGGGCCAGGAAACGCCCTCGGCGCGCGAAAAGTGGGCCCGGTGGTGGCCCGCGGACTGTCACGTGATCGGCAAGGACATCACGCGCTTCCACTGCATCATCTGGCCCGCGATGCTGATGAGCGCGGGCATCCCGCTGCCGCGCTCGGTGTACGCGCACGGCTGGATCCAGTCGCCCGACGGCGCGCGCTTCAGCAAGTCCGCGGGCAACGTGGTGGACCCGGTCCTGGTGGGCCGGTGGCTCCGCGAGGTCGCCGGCGAGGGACTGCGCGCGGAGATCCAGCACGAGCCGCTGCGCTACTTCCTGATGCGCGAAGTTCCCATGGGCCGCGACGGCGAGTTCTCGCGTCAACTGTTCGTGGAGCGCTACAACGCCGACCTGGCCAACGAGCTGGGGAATCTCCTCAACCGCGGCCTGTCCATGGTGCACCGCTACTTCGGCGGCGCGCTGGATCCCGCCGGGCCGGTGGGAGCGCCCGAGCAGGCCATCGGCGCGCTGGCCGCCGAGGTGATCGCCAACCACCGGAAGGCGATGGGCTCGTGGCAGTTCTCGGTGGGCCTGCAGGAGGCGTGGCGCCTGGTGAAGGCCGCCAACCAGTACGTGGCCGAGACCGAGCCGTGGACGCTGGCGAAGGACCCGGCGAATCGCGCGCGCCTGGCGCGCGTGCTCTCGACGGTGCTGGAAGCGCTGCGCGTGACGGCCGCGCTGGTCGCACCCGCCATGCCGCGGACCGCCGCGGTGATCGGCGCCGACCTGGGGCTCGCGTGGCCGTCCCCCGACGCGCTGCGCGACCTGGCGTGGCGCACCGACCCGCTGCCCGCCGGACACGCCGTGGGCAAGGCCGTGGTGCTGTTTCCGCGCGTGGACGTCTCGAAGCTCGAGGCGGCCGCGGCGATCACGGAATCCCCGAAGTCCTAGGCCCGGCAGTGCCGGACCACCACCGTCCCGGCCCCGCCGGGAATCGAAGGGCCCGGTTGCGCCGGGCGGCGGCGGAACCTTGATTGACACCCACCTGCATCTCCTCGAGCCGCAGTTCGACGCCGACCGCGACGCCGTCCTTTCCCGCGCCGCCGCCGAGGGCGTGACCGCGCTCGTGGAAATCGGCATGACCGTGGAATCCAGCCGCCGCGCCGTGGAGTTCGCGGAGCGCCACGCACAGGTGTACGCGGCGGTGGGCTTCCACCCCAATCACGCGAGCGACGCACGGCCCGGCGACGTGGAGAAGCTGTTGGAAATGGCGCGTCACCCGAAGGTGGTGGCCTGGGGCGAGATCGGGCTCGACTTCTTCCGCGACTACGCGCCGCGCGAGGTGCAGGAGCCGCTGTTCCGCGACCAGGTGCGCGCCGCTCGCGAGGCGGACCTGCCCATCATCATCCACCAGCGCGCGTCGGAATCGGACGTGCTGGACATCCTCGAGGAGGAGCGCGCCGCGGAGCGCCGCCCGGTGAACCTGCACTGCTTCGCGGGAGGCCCCGCCGCCGCCGCGCGCGTGACGCCGCAGGGCTACTACTTCGGCTACGGCGGCGCGTTCACTTACGGGAGGAAGGGCGCGGACAACCCCGCGCGCGACGCGCTGGCGGTGATTCCGCGCGAGCGGCTGCTGCTGGAGACGGACTCGCCCTACCTGCCGCCCGTGCCGCACCGCGGCAAGCGCAACGAGCCCGCCTTCCTCCGCCACTCGGCGCTGGCGCTGGCCGGCGCGCTGGGGATGACGCTCCCGGAACTCGAGGCGCTGACCGACGCCAACGCGCGGCGCTTCTTCCACCGCATGGCTGGCCCCGGCACGGCGAGCGCGGCGGGCAGGCCCGCGGCGGAACCATGAGCCACCCGGCCCATTCCCCCCACGCCGAGAGCGCCATCGCGCGGCTCAAGCGCTGGGGCGTGCGGCCGCGCAAGAGCCTCGGCCAGTGCTTCCTGGTGGACCGGCGCGTGTGCGAGCGGATTGCCGAGGCGGTGGCCCCCGGGCCGGGCGAGAACGTGATCGAGATCGGCTCGGGCACCGGGGAGCTGACCGGCAGCCTGCTGGCGAGGGGCGCGCGCGTGTGGGCGCTGGAACTGGACCGCTCCCTGGCGGAACGGCTGCGCGGGGAACTGGACGTGACGGTGGTGGAGGGCGACGCCCGCGAGGTCCGCTTCCGCGACCTGGTTCCGGAGGGACCGTTCGCCGTGGCAGGCAACCTGCCCTACTATTGCACCACCGATCTGCTGGTCCACGTGCTGGATCAGCGGAACGGAGTGAGCCGGGCGGTGTTCCTGGTGCAGAAGGAGTACGCGGAACGGCTGGTGAGCCCGCCGGGGGTGCGCAGCTACGGGTCCATCGGCGTGTTCGTGGGGTACTTCGCGGAGGTGGAGAAGCTGTTCCGGGTGCCGTCGGGGGCGTTCTTTCCCCGTCCGGACGTGCAGTCGGCGGTGGTGCGCCTCACGCTCCGCCCGGACCGCGGCCTGTCCCCGGGGCGCGAGAAGACACTGTTCCGCATCGTACGCCGCGCCTTCGGGCAGCGTCGCAAGCAGTTGGGCACCGCGCTGCGCGAGCTGATGCCCGCGGGGCGCGAGCGGATGCTGGAGGGATTCCGGCACGCAGGGGTGAACCCCGAGCGCCGCGGCGAAACGCTTTCCCTGGAGGAGTTCCTGTTGCTGGCCGAGGCGCTGGAAGGGGAGTTGGTGTGAGGCGCGCCGAAGCGTTCCGGCGCCCGACGCGTGCCGCCGCCGTCCGGCCACGCGGCGCGACGCGCCCCGGCCGGCCCGCGTGGGCCACGCTCGCCGTTCTCTGGATCGCGCTCGCCTGCCTGGCCTCCGGCGCCTTCGCGCAGGGAGCCCCGCCGCCGGTGCCGGGGGCGCCCATCACCTCCAACCCCGAGGCCGTGGACAGCCTCCATGCCGCCGCCGGGGACAGCGCGCTCGTGGACAGCGCCGCCGCGGACACCGGCAACCCTTTCGTGGCCGCCCCGCGGGACACCTCGGGCGCGCCGTTCCACTACACCAGCAGCTACTCGGTGAACCGCAACCTGGCCACGTGGAACCAGATCCTGAACGTGGACACCCGCTACCGTGACCTCAAGATCGACAACTCCACCACCATCAACTTCCGCGAGGACACCGAGCGCAAGCAGCGCACCGGCAGCCGCAACCAGAACCTGTCGCTCACCTACGGGAAGCCCCGGGGGCTGCGCGTGGGCTTCGCGCTGGACCTGCAGCGCGACAACGACGGACCCATCGTGAACGGGCGCCTGAAGCCGACATCCTCCTTCAACACCACCAGCGCCCGGCTCACACTGTCGGACTCGGTGTACCTGAGCGACGTGAACTTCCTCCGGCTGGGGCTGGAGGGCGGCCGCGTGAGCCGCGAGGAATCCGGGGGTGTGCGGCGCACCGGCAGCGGCAACGACCTGGCGCAGAAGTTCGAGTGGACGTACGTGCCGCGCGGGCCCCTGAAGCTGCAGCTCCTCGGCAGCAACACGAACGTGGTCACCGACGCCGAGGGAGTCCAGCAGGGAGTGGGAGTAGGCGGGCAGGACACCACCCTGGTCGCCAACACCCGCAACCGGAACAAGGACTTCAACCTGAACGGCAAGGCCAGGCTGGCGGTGCCGTGGCACGCGCTCTCGGCGGAGCTCAGCGCCACCCACGGCGACACTCGCCAGCAGCAGCCCACACTGGGCCGGCAGGAGACACTCACGCAGAAGGTGGACAACCTGAACGGGAAGGTGACCGCGCAACTCGTGCCCAAGCTGATCCTGAACGTGGAAGCCACCGCCAACAAGAACCTGGTGCTGAGCGACGTGGACTCCTCGCGCAACTACGACACCCGCAGCCGCGGCGGGAACGTGGCGCTCAATTACGCCGACCCGATGCGCCTGGGCTCCCTCAGCCTGGTGCTGGGGGACCGGCTGAGCACCAATGACTTCCGCAAGCGCAACTCCGGCAGCCTGCAGGACGTGACCGAGCACACGCTGGCCGTCACCTACCAGCGCGCCTTCATGCAGCAGCGCTTCCAGCTCCAGCTCAATCTGTCGGCGCAGCTCAACGGCACGCGCTACGACGTGCCGACGCAGAACCAGGACTACCTGAACCGGCGCATCGGGGGCAGCCTCACCTACTCGCCGGAGTTCCCGATCACGCTGGGCTTCCAGGCCAGCGAGGTGATGTCGCACTACGTGTTCCTGCACTCCTCGCAGTCGAACAAGAACGCCATCGACCGGTTGTACTCCATCGAGTACGACATCATGTTCCGGCCGCGCGCCGGGCTGTCGCTGAGCCAGAGCTACATCGTGAGCGCGGACGCCAACATCTCCGACTTCGAGAGCTACCCGGGAATCCTGGCGGACAACCGCTACACCAAGACCACCTCCTACGTGACCCGCCTGCTGACCAACCTCACGAAGAAGGTGGACATCGAAATGAACAACAACCTTCGCCTCACGCGCAGCGGCAGCTACGACCTGGATCCGGGCCTGGGAATCCGGCTGCTGGGGGAATCGAGCCGGGGGCAGAACAACGACCTGCTGCTCAAGGTGAACTACCGGCTGGTGCGCACCGTGTCGGCCCAGGTTCAGACGCGCGCGCAATTCATTCACCAGAACGGGCTGGACGGGCTGGGCAACCCCGTCCCCAGCAGCCGCCAGCGGATCATGGAGTTGAACCTCGGGATGAACGTGGCCTACCCGTTCTCGGAGCGCGCGCGGATCAACGGCACGTTTTCCCGCTCCTCGCGCGCCGATCGTTACACACCATACTCGCTGGGCAAGCCCGGCACTCCGCGGGACAACAACCGGGACTACTTCCTGATCACGGCCACGTTCGACCTGGTGATCCGGTGAGCGCGCCGCGGGGCAACGCCCGGGCAAGCGGGAGCATCCGATGAGGACGGTGCAGAAGGCGGGAACCATGGCGGGATTGCGGTTTATCTCCTTGTGGAGTCTCGTGTGTTCCGGTGGGGTGCCTCCGAAGGGCCCCGGAACGTCGGTCCGGCGGGCCTCCGCCGACTCCGCCCAGGGGAGGTCCAGAGTGGCGATGTTCGCACCGGGACTGCGCGTCGTGGCGGCCCTGCTCCTGGTTGCCGGTGCCGGCGGATGTGACTGGCTGACCACTGCCGTCCCCGAGTCACCCTCCCCGGGCAAGGTGGCGCGGACGGTATCGCTTACCGAGCCGGACAGCGTGCTGGTCAACATCAAGGAGGCGTTCCGGGTCGGCTCGGTGCAGGCCTACATGCGCGGGATCATGCAGACGTCCGGGGGGGCCACCGAGGAGTTCCTGGCGATCTTCGACCAGGCGGACGCGCAGGTCCTGCCCACCGACGCGGCCGGCCGGGAACTCGTGAATGGAGGCTGGCACTCGGTCCAGGAACGCAACGCGCTGACCTCGATGATGAACTCCGTGGCTTCGTCCGAACCGGACACCGGTCGCGCCGTGGTGGTGAAGGACCAGGACCTGGGTGACCTGGCGGAAGGGCGCGTGTTGCTGATCACCTACCGGGTGAACATCCCGCTGGGATCCTCGCCCTACATCGCCGGTACGGCCCGGTTGACGATGAAGCGAAACACCGCGGGGGAGTGGCAAATCCTGATCTGGGAGGACCACCGCGAGCAGGCCTCGAACCCCCGGGATTCGTGGGGGGCGATGCGGTTCAAGAACCGTTCGTGAGGGCGCGCGGCTTCCCTATTCGATGGACTTCTCGTAACTTGCGCTGTGGAGCATATTTGGCTGCGCATAACGATTTGATAGTGCCTTGACCGTGCCCTTGCGGCAGGCTTATACTTAGGATGGCTTGTGTTGGGGTGTCGCGGAACACCGGGCACCCCTTTTTCTTCTTCCGGGAGGTTATTCAATGAAGTTTCGTCCGGCCGCCCTCTGCATCCTGGTCGCCTCCGCCGCGCTGCTCACGGCCGCGGGGTGCATCTTCAGCCCGGGTTCGGGGGGTACCACGCCGCCGCAGGAGTACCTCCCCGACACCAGCCCGGAGAACGTGATCCACAACGTCAGCGCTCTGTACGAGAAGCGCGACGTGACCAAGTACGAGGAGACCCTGGGCGCGAACTACGTGTTCCGCTACCAGCCGGCCGACATCGTGGCCGGCCAGCCCGATTCGCTGATCAAGGCCGAGGAAGTGGAGTTCGCGCGGCACCTGTTCGAGACCGGCAAGCCGGCGGAGGGCCTGCCCGCGGCCAGCCGCATCACGCTGCGGATCACCATCAATTCGTCCGGGCCGGACGATCGCATCCAGCACCGGAACCTCGGCTGGATGAAATACAACGTGAGGACCGAGCTCACGATCAACTTCCCGGACGGCAGCGGGAACAACGTATCCAGCCCGGCCTTGTTCTACCTGAAGCAGGAACCCGACAGCAGCGGCCACTGGAAGCTGGTGGAGTGGGCCGACCAGCCCGCCGGAGCCCCCGTGGTCGTGAGCGCGCGCTAGGCCAGTCCCCGGACGCGAATACCGTCTCCCCCAAGGAGAGGTGGACCCATGAGATCCCGTACCCTGCTCGTGCTGCTCGGAGCCGCGGTCCTGGCGCTGGCGCTGGGGGGATGTATCTTCTTCCCCGACGACGATGTCATTCAGCCGCCGGCGCCGAAGTACCTCGCCCCGATCAGCCCGGAGAACGTGATCAAGAACCTGGAGACGCTCTACATCAGCCGCGACTTCACGCAGTACGACTCCGTGCTGGCCGCGGGCTACATCTTCCGGTTCCAGCCTGCCGACATCACCGCGGGCGCCCCGGACTCGCTGATCCGCGTGGAGGAGATGAACTTCGCCGAGAACCTGTTCCAGCGCGGCGGGCCCGACGGCGCGCCGCCGGCCAGCAGGATCGGCCTCGTGATCACCAAGACCGGCAGCGGTCCGGACCCCCGGTTCGGGCACGCGGGCTGGCTGCGCTACAACGTGAGCACCAACCTCACCATCACCTTCAGCGACGGCAACGCCATGGCCGTCGTGAGCCCGGCGCTCTTCTATTTCGTGCAGGAGCCCGCCGGCAGCGGCATGTGGAGGCTCGCCGAGTGGGCCGATCAGCCCTCCGGCAAGCCGGAGCTGCTGGAAGTGCGCAGGGAGTACACCGTCCGGTAGAGACGCGCAGGGAGGGCCGGCCTCATGCGCCTGCCCTCCCTACCCGCCATCCTTCTTCCCGAACAGCCGCTTCCACTTCTCCTCGGCCGTCTCCCGCGGTCCGGCATTCTTCGCCGGCCTCTCGCTCAGCAGAAAGTAGTCGCAGAAGTTCCGCCGGTCCTTGTCCACCGTCCAATCGGCATTGGTCTCGCGGCACTGATTGTGGACCGCGGGATCGAAGTGCCGGCACTGCCGGCAGCAGTGCAGGTCCCGCCGGCACCCCGGGCACTCCTCCTCGCGCGGCACCCGCCCCTTGAACGGAACCTCGGCGCCGCAGAATTGACACTGTGCCATTTCAGTTTCTCCCAAAGGGGACGGAAGTGACGGTGCGATCGGGAGCATGATACCGCGAATCGCAACGCGAGGAAGCCGCTCGGGACGGACGGGGGCCTGACCTGTCTGCGAAGCCGACGTTGGAGGGCTCACCGCTGGAATGTTCTGCATCGGTGAGCCCGACCGGAGGCGCAGCAGACAGGTCAGGCCCCCGTCCGTCCCGAGCGACCGATCGCGCCGACACGGATCACCCGACCCCACCTTCACTTCCAGCCTCTTCGTTTGCCCCGCACTCCCGCCTCGACTACATTCGCCGGCATGGCGATGAAGATCCTCCAGGGCCCTGCCGGCAGCGGGAAGACCTTCTGGTGCCTCGAGCAGTTGCGCCGGGCGCAGCGCGAGGGGGACTGGGACCGGGTGCATCTGCTGGTGCCGGCGCAGAGCGCATACAGTATGCGGGCGGCGCTGCCCACGGAGGACCTGCGGGTGGTCCTGGGCCGTCCGGTGCTCACGTTCGACGCGCGCTCCTCCGGCGCCTCGTTCGCGGAGTGGGCGCTGGAGGGGGTGACCGGGGAATCGGCGTGGACCGAGGCCATCTCCGAAGTGGACCAGCTGCTGCGGGTGCGGCGAATGCTGCAGGAGCATCCACCCGGGTGCGGCGGACTGGCGGAAGCCGCGCGCACGCTGGGCTTCGCGCAGGAGCTGCTGCGGCTGTTCCGGGAGTGGAAGGAGGCGCTGCTCACCCCCGGGGAGATCGCCGGCGCGTTCGGCCCGGACGCCCGGCTTGCACGCCAGCGGGAGCTCGCACGACTCTACGCGCTCCACCGCGACGACCTGGCGGCAGCGGGCAAGCCGGACACCGCCGACCTGCAGCGTCGCGCCCTGGACTGGCTGGCCGCGCACCCGGAGCGCCTGGCGGGTCAGCGCTTCCTGGTGGATTCCTTCTCGCACTTCACGCACTGGCAACTGGAGGTGCTGCGCCTCCTGGCGAAGCGCGCCGAGTCGCTCACCGTGGCGTTTCCCTACGAGGAGGACCGGCCGTGGGTGTTCGAGCATCTCGACAATGACCGGCTCTCGCTGACCTCGCACCTCGCCTCCGCCGCCGACATCCGGACGCTGTCGCCTCCCCGGCGTTTCCACCCATCCGCCCGCGCCATCGCCGGGCTGGAGCGCGGACTGTACCAGGTGCGGCCCGGCGGCGTTCCGGAAGACGACAGCGTCGCGTGCTTCGCCGCCGCCGACCCCGACGCGGAACTGGAGGAGATCGCGCGGCGCATCCGCGTGCTGGTGCGCGACCACGGCTACCGCCACGACGAGATCGCGGTCCTGTTCCGCGGCCTGCAGGCTTCGCGCCGTCGCGTGCAGGAGATCTTCCGCGCCCGCGGCGTGCCGGTGTTCATCCCCGACGGCGAGGAGCTGCTGCACACCGCGCCCGCGCGCGCCGCGCGCCAGCTGTTGCGCCTGCACCGTTCCACCGCCGACGCGGACACCGCGATGGCGCTCTTCCGCAGCTCGCTGGTCCCGGGGCTGCGAGACGACGCCGACCGGCTGGAGATGCGGGCCCGCAGCGAGGGCCTGGTGCGCGCGGCGCGGCTGCTCGAGCAGGCCCCGGCGCTGCTGGGGGAGACCTCGCCGCTGGCGCCGGTGGCGCGCGCCCTGTCCCGGCTCACATCGGAGCCCGGGCCGCGCGACGGCGCCGGGTGGGCCGGCAGGGTGCGCGAGGGCCTGGCCGCCCTCGGCGCGGAGGACGCGCGCCGCGCGGACCCGCGGCTGTTCCTGCGCCACCACGCCGAGTGGGCGGGGGTGGAGGAACTGCTGGGACACCTCGAGGCTCACTTCCAGGGACCGGTGGCGCTGGACCGGTTCGAGGCCGTCTTCCTGGAGCTGCTCTCGGCGCAACCGGGAGGCGAGGTGCCGCACCTGGGCGGCTGCGTGCTGGTGGGGGACGTGTTCCTGTCGCGGTTGCCGGAAGTGCGCGCGCTGTTCCTGCCGGGTCTTTCGGAGGGTCTGTTCCCCGCACCGGTGTCGGAAGACCGGCTGCTGCCCGACGCCGACCGTCGTCGGATCGCGGCACACACCGGGCGGCGCCTGCCGCTGGCTTCCGAGCGCTCCCTGGAGGAGTACTACTTCTTCTACGTGGCGGTGACGCGCGCGTCCGAGCGGCTGTGCCTGTCGCGGCCGGCCGCGGATCGCGACGGCAGCGGGCTGCAGCCCTCGCCATTCCTGCGCGAGGCGGCCCGCGCGCTGGGGCCGTGGCTGCGGGAACGCCGCGTTACCGCGTTCGACGCCGACTTCGCCAACTCCGCCGACCTGGCCGAGCTGGAATCGCGCGTGGCGCTGGAACTGTCCCGGCCGCGGGCCGAGGGCGAGCGCGTCACCGCGGAGGCGCGCGCCCTGTACAACGCGCGGCTGTCCCGCGGCGGGCCCTCGCCCTGGGAGATGCCCGAGGCGCCCGGGGAAATCGCCCGCCTGAAGCGGTCCAGGCTGGCGATGGCCCCCACCGCGCTGGAGATCTTCGCCGGCTGCCCGTTCCGGCATTTCGCTCAGTTCCCGCTCCGCCTGCGCGAAGCCCGGGAGAAGGACTTCGGCCCGCTGGAAGACGGAACCCTCCTGGACGACGTCGCCACCCGCTGTCTTCGCGAATTGAAGGCTGCCGGCGGCGTGGAATCCACCGGTGGCGTCGAGGCGCTCACCGCGCGCCTGCACGAATTGCTGGACGAGGAAGTCCGGCGCAGGCTCCCCGGGCTGGTGGAGCGCCCGCTGTGGAAAGTGCGCGTGGAGATGTTGAGAGGCGCGCTGGGCCGGTTCGCCCGCGCGCTGTGGGCGGAGCACCAGGAGGGGAAGTGGATCCCCGCGCACTTCCAGCTCGCCTTCGGGCCGGGGCACCGGGGCACGGTGCCCGCGGATCCTGCCTCGCTGGAGGCCCCCCTGGTCCTCCGCAACGAGCAGGTCGAGCTGCGTCTCTCCGGCCGCATGGACCGGGTGGACCGCGCCGCGGACGACCCGAGCCGGATGCGGATCCTGGACTACAAGCGCAGTGCCAGGAGTTCCGTCGCCGCGCGGCTGCGCGACGGCCGGCTGCTGCAGGCCAACCTGTACCGGCTCGCCCTCGCCGCCATGCCCGGCGTGACGGCGGAGACCGTGGGGCACTTCCACTTCAAGGACGGCAAGTTCCAGGACTTCGACCGGGCGCTCAACCGCGGGCGCAAGTCTGCGGAACTGCCCCCGCTCGATGTCGAGGACCACACGAGGAAGCTGGCGCTGCGGCTGGGGGAAGAGATCGGGGCCGGCGTGGTGGGCGTCCGACCCGCCTCCGGCGAGTGCGACTTCTGCCCGTACATCTCCGTGTGCCGCGTGGACCAGTGGGTGCGGGTGCTGGCGGTGGAGCAGGGAGATGACGACACCGCGGCCCCGGACGCCGCCTCCGGCGAGGGGGAGGGCGCCGATGCCTGACGCCGGCAAGACGCGCGCGGAGCGCGAGCGGATGACGGCGGCCCAGCAGGCCATCATCGGCGCCGCCGAGCGCGTGGTGTGGGTCTCGGCCGCGGCGGGCTCCGGCAAGACCCGCTGCCTGGTGGAGCGGCTCGCGGGGCTCCTGGAATCCAGCCCCGCGGAGGCCGAGCGCAGCGTCGCGTTCACCTTCACCCGCAAGGCCGCACAGGAAATGACCCACCGGCTGCGCGAGCGGATGACCCGCGCCGGTTCGCGCGAGGCCACCCGGGCCGTGGACCGGCTGAGCATCGGGACCATTGACAGCTTCTGCGTGCAGACGCTGCGCGAGCATGCCGTGGACCTGGGCCTGGATCCGCGCTTCGAGGTGCTGGATCCGGTGGAAGGCGACCAGCTCGAGCGGGAGGTGGCGCGGGCCGTCCTCGAGGGCGTGGCGGGGAGGATCGCGGCCGCGATGCCGATCCCTTCGGCCGCCGCGGCGGCACCGACCGCTTCGGCCGCCGCGGCGTCCCCGGCGCCGTCCACGACTTCCCCGGCGGCGGCCGCGTCGCTGCAGGAGTGGTTCACCCGTTTCGAGGTCGACACGCTGGCCGGCGTGCTGATCGAGGCGGCCCGCAGGCTGTGTACCGCGGGCGATCCCGAGGCGCTGCTGGACGAGTGGGAGGCGGGCCCGGGGCGGGACCTGGAGTCCTACATGCGCGATCTCGAGCCGCGCAAGGTGACGCTCCAGCACCGCGCGCTGGACGCCGTGCGCGGGAGTCTCACGGTCGCCGCCGCGGACGGCACGCGGACCGACGCGGAGCGCGACACGATCCGCGACTGCATCCGGCGTCTCGGGGGCCCCGCCTGGGACCTGCAGGCGTGGACCGACGCCCACGCCGCCCTCAAGCAGCACGGGGCCGCAGCGGACAAGGCGCGATTCGAAGGTGTCCGCCAGGCCGCGTGGGACTTCACCAAGCTCGATCAGTCCCCCTGGAAGGAGTTCAGGAAGCCGGAGGGGCTCGCCGACGCGGAGATCTTCCGCCTGCTCAAGGTCATGATCCCGGTGCTGCGGGAGCACCTGCGCGCGTTCGGCCGGGCCAAGCGGGAGATGATCCCGCCGCGCCTGGACTTCCAGGACGTGCTGCTGGGCGTCATGCGCCTCGGCGAGGCATCCGCCAACTTCCGGGCCTTCCGCGACCGCCGGCTGGGACGGCTCCTGGTGGACGAGCTGCAGGATGTCAACGGTCTGCAGTCGAGGCTGATCGAGGAACTGGGTCGCTCCGGAGAGGTCTTTGGCGTGGGCGATCCCATGCAGAGCATCTACCGCTTTCGCCACGCGGACGTGGAGCTCTTCGCGAAGCGGCTCGCGGGCACGGACGCCGGGAGCACCTCGAAGGGCTACCGGCTCCACGAGAACCACCGCAGCGTGCGCGGCGTGATGGACTTCGTGAACGCCGTGTTTCCCTGGCTGGTCCGCGTGGCGGACGCCGGTGGCGGGGGCGCGGAGTTCGACCGGGTGGAGGCCCGCAGGGACGAGCCTTCCGTGCCCGCCCCGCCGGTGGAGTGGATCGTGGTTCGCAAGCCCGCGCGCGGTGCCGGCCGCGGCGCCGAAACCCCCGGACTGGCGGAAGCCCGCCGGGTGGCCGCCCGCCTGCTGGAACTGCGCGAGGGCGGCACCCAGGTTCCGCAGCGCGATCCGGAGTCCGGGGAATTCACTTCGCGCCCCATGAAATGGTCCGACATCGCGGTCCTCTCCCGCGCCAAGAGCGCCATCCCGGTCTACGCGAAGGCGTTCGCGGACGCCGGCATCCCCGTGGAGACCCAGTTCCAGGCCGGCCTGCTGGACAGCGTCGAAGGCCGCGACGTGGTGGCGCTGCTCCAGGTCCTGCGCAACCCGATCCAGGACCTGCCGCTCGCGGGCGTGCTCCGCTCCCCGTTCGTGGGCCTGCGGGACGAGTCGCTCCTGGGGCTTGCCGAGGCCGCGTCACGGTGCACCGCGCGGGGGGAGGAACGCCCGCCGCTCATCGGGATGCTCCGGGACCCCGAAATCGCCGGGGCGCTGGATTCCGGGGACACGGGGCGCGTGCGGGAGTTCCTGGATCGCCTGGACGACACGCGCGGCCGCATCCTCCTCGAGGGCGCGCCGGTGATCCTGCGCGAGTGGCTGGACGGGACGGGCTACCTGGCCCGCGAGGCCCCGCGACGCGACGGCGACCAGGTGGCGGCCAACCTGGGTGCGCTGCTGCAACAGTGCCGCTCCCTCGAGCCTTCCCGCGGGGACCTCGCGGGCCTGCTGGAACGCCTCCGTCACCTCGCGGACACCGAGAACGGTCCGCGCGAGAGCGCCGTCGGATCGGGCCGCGGGGTGCAGCTGGCGACCATCCACTCGGCCAAGGGCCTGGAGTTTCCCATCGTCGTGGTCGCCGGGCTGGGGCGCAGGTGGAAGACCCATGGCCGCGACCCGAAGGCGCTGACCCTGCGCTTCGACGGGCCGGACCGGAGACTGGCGCTGGCCGCACGCATGGGCGCATCCCTGGGCAGCGACGCGGCGTTGAAGGGCTGGGCTCCGTACCTGCTCCACGCGGCCGAGGACCACGACGACCGGCTGGAGGAAGTGCGTCTCCTCTACGTGGCCGCCACGCGGGCCCGCGAGCGGCTCATCCTGGCCGGAACGCAACTCGTGAGCGCCTCCAGCGGCGCCACCTGGCCCGACGGCTACGGCCGCTGGCTGGACGACGCGCTGCGCAGCGCCGAGGCCGCCGGGCAGCCTGTTGGTACGCTGCTGAGCCGCGACGAAGTGGATGCCTCCGACGTCACGCGTCCCAAGCCCTCGTCGCGCGCCCTCGCCTCCCTGTGGCAGGCCCACTCCGACCCGATCCGCGCCGGCGCGCCCATCCCCGTGGCGGCGGACTCCGCCCTGGATGCCCGCGCACAGGAGATCCTCGAGCGGGTCGCGAGGCCCGCCCCCGCCCCCGAGCTGGTGCCGCGCGACGTCGGCGCTGCCGACATGGGCACCGCGCTGCGGTGCCCGTGGCTGCTGCGGTTCCGCCCTTTCGTGGATGAGGTCCAGGGCCGGAGCGCGCGTGGCGCGGGAGAGGCCGGCGGCGCGGCCAGCGAGCGCGGGCAGCGCGTCCACGCCTTCTTCGAACACTGGGACGTGCGCGTGAGCCCGAAGGAGGACTTCGATCGGGCCGCGGGGCTGGCGCAGCTCACGCCGGAGGACCGCCGTGACCTGGCGCAGTGGCTGGAGAACCCCGACGTAGCCGCCGCGCTGGGGGAGCTGACGGGCGCGCCGGAGCGGGTGATGCGGGAACTGGTGCTCGAATGGTCGGTGCTGCGCTCGCGCATCTCCGGCAGGCTGGACGCCCTGGTGCGCCTGAGCGACGGCGCATGGCGCGTGGTGGACTTCAAGACCGACAAGGGCGACGACCTCGCCGAGACCTACGACCGCCAGACCGCCATCTACGCCGCCGCCGTGGAGCGCGCCGGGATGGGGAGGGTCGCGGGCCGGCGCCTCATCTACCTGCGTCGTGGTGTGGTGGAGGACCTGCCGTGGAATCCGGGCGACGCCGACGTGCTGGAACGCCGGATCGAGGCCGCGCTGCTGGCGTTGGGGCGGGAGGAGGAGATGGCGCGGCCGGGGTGCGCGGAGTGCCTGAAGAAGCTGGAGGGCAACAGGGCGTTCCGCTGCATGTCGTAGGGCAGGGAGCTCTGTTGCCTGCCGCCGTGCGTCACTTCGATTCCCGACAGGCAGCACAGCTGCCCGCCCTACCTGTCCTTCGCCGCCTCCTCCATCACCTGCGCCAGCTCCCGCGGCGTCCACCGCGTTCCTTCCATGCGCCGGAAGAATGTCCCATCGGGCCGGTACACCCGCACGCCTTCGTCGTGCGTCATGCGCACGCCGCGGCCGCGGGTCTTCTCGCCCGCGGCGGTGCGGAGCGCGGCGAGGGAGGCGCTGTCGCCGGTGGCCAGGATCCACAGGGCGGGATCGGCGCCGCGCTCGCGGCCGTATTTCGCCAGCCGCGGCGGAGTGTCGTATTCGGGGTCCAGCGTGACGGTCAGGATGCGGGCGCGCCCCTGCAGTTCGGTGGGCAGCCCGATCATCTCCTGCGTCTCGGACAGCTGGCGGGCGAGCCGCGGACAGGTCTCCGGCAGCTCACCGCGCGTGTAGAGAAACGCCAGCGCCACCGGCCCGCCGCGCAGCGTGCGGGTACGGAATCGCCGGCCGCGCGAGTCGGTGAGCCGGACGTCGGGGAGGGCCGCGGGGCCCGCGGGCTTTACGCGCTTCCCACTGGCGGGCTTCACATCCGCTGCCCCCGCCGCCACGGGCGCCGCCGCGGAAGCACGCGCGCCATCCGGGGCGGCCGCGGAAGCGCTCTCTCTTTCTGGAACCGCCGCCAGCAGCAGCGAGGCCGCCAGCGCCATCCGTCCGAGCCCGCCAATCCTCACGAGACTTCCCATCTCCTCGCGAGCATGCGCGCCACCACCAGGAACACCACCGTGAGCCCCACGAGCACGCCCACCTGCGGGGCGAGCTCGACCAGCGGAGAATTGCGCCAGAACACCTTGATGTAACCGTCCAGGGCCCACGCGTTGAAGGTGAACAGCCCCATCTTCTGCATGCCTTCGCTCATCAGGTAGCGCGGGAACATGCTGCCGCCCAGCGCCGACATGGTCAGGATCACGATGTTGGAGATGCCCGCGAGCTGCTGGCGGCTGCGCGAGGCGGTGGCCAGCACCAGGCCGAACCCGGCGGCGGCCGCGGCGGTGGTCACGGTCATGACCACGAATCCCGGGATGTGCCCCGGCAGGTCCAGGTGGAACACCAGCCATCCCCAGGTGAACATGACCAGGATCTGCAGGCAGCCCACGAGCGTGATGTGGAGCCACTTGCCGATCAGCAGGCCCTGCATGCCGAGCTTCGAGCTGATCACGCGCTCCAGCGTGCCCGACTCGGCCTCCTCAAGCAGGGAGCCGCCCGAGCCCGAGGCGCTGAACAGGAGGAACATCACCGCGATGCCGGCGGCGTAGAAGGCCACCACCGGCGCCCTGCGATTGGCGGCGGCCATGATGTCCACCACGTCCACGGACACCAGTCCGGTGATGGCGTTGCCGGCGGCCCCCTCCGCGGGCTTCGCGCCGGTGCTCTCCGGAGCTGCGGCGCGCCCGATCACGGGCAGCCACTGGTCCATCACCTGCCGCTGCTTCGCGGTGAGGCCGCCGCCATAGCGCTCGAAGGCGCCGATGCCGCGCCGGGCGAACAGGTCCGGCGCGGCGGTCATGGCGCACTTCTGCAGCAGGCCCGTCACCATCTGCGGCGCGATGGGATCGGAGTTGTCCGCGAGCAGCTGGATCCGTGCGCTGCCGCCTTCGAAGCGCGCAAACGAAGAGTCGAGGCCCGCGGGCAGCACGATGGCGACGGGCAGCTCGCCCTGGCGGACCATCTCCCGGGCGCGCGCACGGTCCAACGGAATCTCGGCGACCGAGGCGGAGCCTGTGGTCCCCCCTGTCGAGGTGGCGTTCCCGCCGCCGGTGGCGGGCGCCGCGCCTCCGGCCGCATCGGTGCGCGCCGTGCGCGGCATCCCGGCGGGCCGGCGCGCGGGCGTGGCCGCCTTCGCGCCCGTCACCACCACCAGGCCCTTCTCCAGCTTCAGCGCCGCCACCAGGCGGCGGCTCAGACCGGTGTGATCCTCGTCCACCACCGCCACGTGCACCCGCGGGGTGCTGGAGCGGGCCCCGCCGAAGACCATCGCGAAGACGCTGAAGAAGATGATGGGCACGCCGAACACCAGCAGCAGCACCACCCGGTCGCGGCGAATGGAGGTGAGCCCGATGCGCACGATGATCCCGATCATTCGCGCAGTTCCCTTCCGGTGAGGTGGAGGAACACCGACTGCAGGCTGGGCCTGCGCACCTGCAGGTCGTCCACGCGGCATCCCGCGGACTTCACCCGCACCAGCAGCCCGGGCAGCTCCGCGCCCACGTCCAGCACGGTCCCGTTCAGGACCCGGGAGCCGGGCTCCGCCTCCAGGCCATCCACGGAGGCGGACGGCAGCGTGTCCACGGTGACGCTCACGTGCCGGCGGCTCCCGACGGTGTGCTCCACCAGTTCCGAGAGCGTGCCGGAGGCCACCACGCGGCCGTGATCCTGGATCACGATCCGGTCGCAGCGCGCCTCGGCCTCGTCGAGCTGGTGGGTGGTGAGCAACAGCGAAGACCCGGCGGCGCGCAACCGGTCCAGCATTTCGTAGATCCGCTCGCGGCTCTGCGGGTCCACCCCCACGGTGGGCTCGTCCAGCAGCACCACGCGCGGCTGGTGCAGCACGCCGCAGGCGATGTTGAGCCGCCGGCGCATTCCGCCGGAAAAGCGCTTCACCGGCTCCTTCGCGCGGTCCCCCAGGCCCGTCCAGTCCAGCGCCCACTCCACCCGCTCGCGGACGGAGGAGCCGGCCACGCCGTGCAGGCGCGCGAATGCATCCAGGTTTTCTCCGGCGGTGAGGTGGGGGTAGAGGGCGATCTCCTGCGGCACCACGCCCAGCGCGTCCCGAGCTCCGGGCGAGTCGGCCGGCTGGCCGAAAAGCTCCATGGTCCCGCCGTCCAGGCGGACCCTCCCGGCGATCGCCCGCACCAGGGTGGTCTTCCCGGCCCCGTTGGGGCCCAGCAGGGCCAGCAACTCGCCGGACCGCAGCTCCAGTGCGGCGCCGTCGAGCGCCTTCACCGGGCCAAAAGTCTTGCGCGCGTCGGCGACGCGAAGTACGACGTTCTCCATGAGCCTCCCGGGGGGTGAAGGGCCGGTTGCAGGCGGCATCATAGCAGGGTCACGTGATTGTGGAATCGCGTGTTGCAGCAGGTTCCGGTGCAGGGCCCGGGGCGTCGGCCCCTGCCGGATGCTCCGAAGGTAGCTTGCCCCGGCCCCGGCATGGGTATACCATGGGACCCATGAAGACTCCCGTGTCGCAGGGCCCCAACCCTGCGAATGGCCATGAAACCCGCGACTCCGGCGCCCCCCGCATTCGCCTGCTCATCGCCGACGACCAGCTGATGGACCGCAAGGGAATGGTGAGTCTGCTTGCCACCCAGCCCGATTTCGAGATCTGCGGCGAGGCCGAATCGGGCGAGGAAGCCGTCCGGATGTGCGCCGAACTGCGCCCCCAGGTGCTGGTGCTGGGGGTCCGGATGCCCGGGCTGGACGGGATCGCATCCATCGTCGCCGCCCGGCAGGCCTGCCCCGAGACCCGCGTCCTGGCGGTGTCGGACCGGGGTGAGCAGCGTTGCCTGGTGCTCAACCCGCCGCGTTTCCATCGGGCGCAGGAGTCCGAGCCGGCGCACGAAGCTCCCGAGACCGGGCCGGCGTGCCTGGCCACCGACTGCCTCGAACTGGCCGTGGTCCAGGGCGCGGTGGGCGCCATCCGGCGCACCGCCTCCCCGGAGGACCTGTTCCGCGCCGTGCGTGCGGTGGCCTCGGGGAATGTCTGGTACGACCTCGGCACCGCCTCGCGCATGCTCCAGCGCTCGCTGGGCATGGGCCCGGGCAGCGAGGCCCAACCGCTCTCCGAGCGCGAGCTGGAGGTGGCCAGCCTCATCGCCGACGGCAAGTCCAACAAGGACATCAGCCTTATGCTGAAGATCAGCGAGCCGACGGTGAAGAAGCACGTGGGGCGGCTGCTCGAGAAGCTGGGGCTGGACGACCGGCTGCAGATCGGCCTCTACATCGCCCGCAATCCGCTGGTTCTCAACCGCACGCCCGGACCGAAGCGCTAGCGATCCCGCATTCGTGGTGGTCCGGAGCAGCAACCCCGCTCCCGGCCCCCGGCCACCGTCACCCGCCGCAGCGATCCGTCTCCTACCTTCCGCCGCCCACTTCGTAGCGCTCGCGGATCAACTGCACCAGGGCCTCGCTGAGGTCCAGGATGTGGTCCATGCGGTGCCGCTCCTCGAGCCTGCGGATGCGCGAGGCGAGCGTCTGGTCCCCGAACACGGTCGCGATCCAGCGCGAGAAGTCGCCGCGGCGCATGTGATCCTCCAGCACCTCGGGCGAGCTGCGCAGGATGGCGCGCGCGAACTCGCGTATGGTGCGCGCCCGGGGTCCGGCGGGCCCGCCGCGGTCGGAGGAGAAGCAGAAGGCCTGTCCTTCCGGAACCGGCACGTCGAGGTACTTCGACCGGTGGCGCACATGCGAGGTCAGTCGCGGGGTGAGCCGCAACCGGCACGGCGGGGGCCCGCCGGGGCCGGCGATCAGCGCCGCCTCGCCGTTGGAAAGGTCCTTCAGCATCTCCCCCAGTCCGGGATCGCCGGGGCCCAGTCCGGCCAGGATCGCCAGCGCGCGCACCTCGTCGGGATCCACGAGACGCGTGCACAGGGTGGACTCGACGGTCGTGAGCACCTCCGAGTTCAGGGTGGTGGGGCGGTAGGTGACGAACGTGTACCCGTGCAGTTCGAGATCCAGCAGCCCCGCAGCGCCGGGCGCGTCCAGGAAGTAGTGGGCCTCGTCGAGCACGATGCGGTGCGGCAGGCCGGTGCGGCGGCGCAGCGCGGCGAGCGCGGGCAGCAGCACTCGGATGTAGCTCAGCTTGGCCGCGTGCGGCACCTGCGAGAGATCCACCACCAGGCTCACGTCCGGGTGGCGCAGGGCGCGCGCCAGCTCGTGCGGCCGAGGGGGCTCCACGTCACCGCCCAGGACCACCACGCCGGGCATCGCCACCAGCGGGCGATAGTCGCCTTCGGGGTCCAGCACGCACACACAGTAGTGGCGCAGGATCAACTGCTCGCACAGCAGCCCGCTCACCAGCGACTTCCCGGAACGCGGCTCGCCGGCCACCAGCACGTTGCGCCCGGGCACGTGGAGCGAGACCTCGGTGCCGTCCACGGCGTAGCCCAGCGGGAAGCGGTGGCGCGCGGCGCGCTCCGGGGCCAGCCGGGGCTGCGCGATGAGCCCGCGCACGTAGCCGGCCACGGCCTCGGGTCCGTCCCCGGCCAGCACCTCGTCCGCGGCCGCCTTCAGCGCGGCGCTGCCCCAGGCCACCGCCACGCCGATCTCGCAGGCCGCCAGCAGGTCGTGGTCGTTCTCGGCGTCGCCGATGGCGATGGTGTTGTGGAGAGAGAGGCGCAGCGAAGCCAGCGCCTCGTGCAGCCCCAGGGACTTGCTGATGGACTGCGGGAGGACCATCACCCGGCCGCGGTTGAAGAACAGCGTCAACGGCAGCTCGAGCCCGTGGATGGCGTCCAGGATGGAGTGCGCGCAGGAAGCGTCGGCCTCCACAACGCATTCCCCCACGCGGTAGGCGACCCCGCGGCGGGAGAGTTCATCCAGGAAGCGTGCGGGCGGGGGAGCGCCCAGCACCGAGGAGCGCCCGGTGGGCGGGAACGCGATCACCGCCCCGTTCTCGGCCACCACGGCGTCGGCGAAATCCAGGTCGCCGGCGGCCCGGAGCAGATCGGCGAGAATCCGGCCGGTGACGAGGGCCACCACCACGCCGCGGGCGCGGGCCGCCATGAGCGCCTCGCGCACGGCCGGTTCCAGTGCGCCGTCGCGGGCGATGGTGCCGTCGTAGTCGAGCGCCAGGACTCCGAGCTTCATGGTGTCGCCCGATCCTCCCTGATCCCCGTGCGGGCGGGTTCCCGGCCTTCCGGAGCCCCGCCCCCACACTCCCAGCCCAAGTTGACAACCAGCCTAGTTTATTGTAAGATAAGAATCTATCCTCAAGGTCGCAGTCAACCCGGTCTGGCCGCGAGCGGGTTGCGAAACATTATTCACTTGGTCGCAACATCCAGGAGGTTCGCGCCATGACCCGTCCCCTCTTCAGGAGTGGGAAGCTCGTTGCTGCGCTGTTGCTCGGTGCGGCGCTGGCCGCCCCGCTCGCGGCCCATGCGGGCTCCATCTTCATCACCGCCCACGACCCCGACTTCCACGCCAGCATGGGCGGAAACCTCGTCGGCTCGCGGAAGATCAACACCACCGCCATCGGTTACATCATGGACGCCGGCTTCAACCCGTTCGTGGCCGGCGGCGTGAACAAGTTCCTGTTCGTGGAGTCCACCATCGCACCCCCGGGTGGCCACGTGGTCGGCATGAACGGCATCGTCGCCAGCGGCTACACCTCCGGCGTGGACTTCGAGCGCCACACGGCCTCGGACCTCAACGCCGAGCTGAACCTGCTGGGCAGCAAGTACTCCGGCATCGTGGTGGCCTCCGACTTCGGCGGCATCCTCACTCAGGCCGAGTTGAACATCCTGAACGGGCGCAGCGCCGACATCATCAACTTCCTCAACGACGGGGGCGGGCTGTACGCGATGGCCGAGAGCAACAACGGCGCGCACCTCACCCCTGGCGGCGGCCACTACGGCTACCTGCCGTTCCTGGTCAGCACCTCGGCGCTCGACCAGCCCGAGGTTGGCAACACCATCACCGCCTTCGGAGCCTCGCTGGGGCTGACCAACGCCGACATCAACGGCAACGCCTCGCACAACTTCTTCACCGGCACCGGCGGCATGGGTGTGGTGGACAACGACGCGGCCGGCCGGATCCTCACGCTGGCCACGCGCTCCAAGATCGACACCGGCGGCGTGGTGCCCGAGCCGAAGACGCTGGGCCTGCTGGGCGCCGGCCTCATCGGCCTGGCGCTGTTCCGCTTCCGGAAGTCCGCCTAGCCGCAGGCCGGGCTCCAGGGGGCCTGGGCGGGTGCGCCGGCAGGCGCCGGACGACAGATGACGAATCACCGCGCGGCTCACGAGTGCCGAGTCTCACCGCGCGGCTCACGAGTGCCGAGTCGGCGGGGGCCAGCATCGCCGCCCGGAAGTACAACGCGTAGGCCTGCGGGTCCCGGGCGCGCACGGCGGCCTCACCCGCCTCCACCAGGACGGATGATTCCCGGGGAAGCGCGCGGCACACCGGCAGCAGCGCGCCCAGGCGCAGCGCGGCGTCCGTCACCGCGCCCGCCGCCCGGAGCTGCGTTCGCGCCGCCGCCAGATCGAGCCCCTCGAGGCGGGAGCCCTCCGCCCAGGCCGCGGCCGCGGCCGCGGTGTCCCCGGCCTGCCAGCGAAGGTAGCCCAGGTTCCACGCGTGCTCCGCGGGGCCCATCACTCCGTGGTCCAGGTCGTAACGCAGCGCCGCCAGCGCGCCACCGGTGCGCCCGCTGACTTCGAAGCCGATGCGCAACGTGGAGCGCATCGCGGGGGAGACCTCCAGGGCCACGAAACGCTCGCCGGTGGCGTCCATGCGCACGGAGTAGAGCGGGCGGTCGAGGCGGGTCCGCTCCCCGACGTCGCCCAGGTAGGCGGCGGCGAGGGTCGGGTCCGAGTACATGAGCCGGATTGCGGGGCCGTCCCCGGAGATGAGGCCGTTGTTGTCCGGGAGGTCCTCGAACAGGAACAGGCTGCCCGGACGCGGCGCGGGCACGCGCGCGGGAATGTCCGCGAAGGCGCGCGTCACGATCGAGGTCACATACTCCAGCCGCGCCGGGGACACCGACGAGCGGTCGCGCGAGGTTCCCGCTCCCTCCGGGGGGACCGGCAGCAGCGTGGTCGCCTGCCCCGAGATCAACAGCAGCGCGGGCAACAGGGCGGTGACCCACGCGGGCCCCCGGAGCGAAGCCGCCCCGGCGGCCAGGCACAGCCCCGCGGCGGCGAAGCTGAAGTAGTACGCGCTCCACTGGCCCGCCACCCCGAGCAATGGTGCCAGGCCCAGCGCGGCCCAGGCGAGCCAGGGCCAGGGCTGGGACTTTCTGCCGGGCTTCTCCCGGTCCGTGGCCAGCAGCAGTCCCCCCGCGACCGCGCAGCCCAGCGCCGCCCACGGCAGCGAGCGTCCCACCAGCGCAACCCACTCTTGAGGCGCCTCCACTCCCACGAACGAAGTCAGGAATCTCCACGGCAGCTCCGCGGCGGCGACGGCGTTCCAGGATTGCCCGCCCTCGGGTGTGCGTGCGGCCAGGTACAGCGCGGCCCAGGCGATGGCGACAGCGACGTGAGGCACGAGACGGCGCAGCCGGGCAGCCGGGGGGGTGATGGTCAAGGCCACGACACAAAAGACCGGGCCCGCCGTACAAGCCGGCGGGCCCACGTGCGAGCGGGAGAGCGTGGAAGCCATCCCGCCGCTGCTGTCTCTATTGTCTTCGAGCTCACGGCTCCGCCGCGCCGCGGCGGCCACGCGGCCCTACGTGTTCTTCTTCTCGTCCACCACTTCGAAGTCGGCTTCCACGGGGCCCTTGCCGCCCTCGGGCTCGGGGCCCGGGGTGTCTTCGGGTCCACCGCCGCCCGGCTGCGGGCCGGCGGCCTTCGCGCCCTGGTAGAGCTTCTCGGAGGCCTGGTGCCACATCTGGTCCAGGTCGGCCAGCGCGCTCTTGATCTCCGCGTGGTCCTCCTTCTGCACCGCCTCGCGCGCGCGCTGCGTGGCGGCCTCGAGCTTCGCCGTGCTGTCGGCGTCCAGCTTCTCGCCCATCTCCTTGAGGCGCTTCTCGCTCTCGAAGGCGGCCTGGTCCGCGCGGTTTCGGGTATCCACCTTCTCGCGCCGCTCCTTGTCCTCCTTGGAGTGCGCCTCGGCCTCCTTGACCATCTTCTCGATCTCGGTGTCGCTCAGGCCGCTGGACGCCTCGATGCGGATGGACTGCTCCTTGCCCGTGGCCTTGTCCTTCGCCGAGACGTGCAGGATGCCATTGGCGTCGATGTCGAACGCCACTTCGATCTGCGGCACGCCGCGCGGGGCCGGCGGGATGCCGTCGAGCGTGAACTTGCCCAGGGTGCGGTTGTCGGAGGCCATCTCGCGCTCGCCCTGCAGCACGTGGATCTCCACGCCCGGCTGGTTGTCGCTGGCGGTGGAGAAGGTCTCGCTCTTGCGCGTGGGGATGGTGGTGTTGCGCGAGATCAGCCGGGTGCACACCCCGCCCAGGGTCTCGATGCCCAGGGACAACGGGGTGACATCCAGCAGCACCACGTCCTTCACGTCGCCGGCCAGCACGCCGCCCTGGATGGCCGCGCCGATGGCCACGACTTCGTCCGGGTTCACGCCCTTGTGGGGCTCGCGGCCGAACAACTTCTTCACCCGCTCCTGCACCCGCGGCATGCGCGTGGCACCGCCCACCAGCACCACTTCGTCAATCTGCGTCACCGACAGCCCGGCGTCCTTCAGGGCGCGCTCGCAGGGTCCCACGGTGCGCTCCACCAGGTCGTCCACCAGTTCTTCGTACTTCGCGCGGGTCAGGGTGACGTCGATGTGCTTGGGTCCCGACTGGTCCGCGGTGACGAACGGGATCTTGATGTCGGTTTGCGTGGCGCTGGACAGCTCGATCTTGGCCTTCTCGGCCTCGCTCTTGAGGCGCTGCAGGGCCATCGGGTCCTTGCGCAGGTCCAGCCCGTGCTCCTTCGCGAAGCTGTCCGCCAGCCAGTCCACGATGCGCTGGTCGAAGTCGTCGCCGCCCAGGTGGGTGTCGCCGTTGGTGGACTTCACCTCGAAGACGCCGTCGCCGATCTCGAGGATCGAGATGTCGAACGTGCCGCCGCCCAGGTCGTAGACGGCGATCTTCTCGTCCTTCTTCTTGTCCAGGCCGTACGCCAGCGCCGCCGCGGTGGGCTCGTTGATGATGCGCTTCACGTTGAGGCCCGCGATCTCGCCGGCCTCCTTGGTGGCCTGGCGCTGCCCGTCGTTGAAGTAGGCCGGGACGGTGATCACCGCGTCGGTCACCTTCTCGCCCAGGAAGTCCTCCGCGGTCTGCTTCATCTTCTGCAGGATCATCGCGGAGATCTGCGGCGGGGCGAACACCTGGTCGTCAATTTTCACCCGGGCGGTGTGGTTCTCGCCCTCCATCACCTCGTAGGGGACCAGCTTGCGCTCCGAGGGCACCTCGCCGAACAGGCGGCCCATGAAACGTTTGATGGAGTACACGGTGCGCTGCGGGTTGGTCACGGCCTGCCGCTTGGCGACCGCGCCCACCAGTCGCTCCCCGGTCTTGGTGAACGCCACCACCGAAGGCGTGGTGCGCGCGCCCTCGGAGTTGGCGATCACGGTCGGCTCGCCGCCGGTCATCACCGCGACGCACGAGTTGGTGGTGCCGAGGTCGATCCCGATCGTCTTTCCCATGGCAGGTCGTTCCTTGCTGCGCGGAAGGCCGGGCCCGCGGGGGCCCGGCTCGGCCGGGCGGGTGGCCCGGATCGCGCGGTGGATGTTCCGTTGCTCCCGGGGGCGCGGGCTTCGCGCCCCGGTTCGCGGCCCCGGGCGGGAGTTGTCCCGCCCGGGCGCCAGCCTCTAGTTCACTTCGACGGAGATCTCGCGCTCGCGCGCCTCCTCCATCTTGGGCACCTCGACGCGAAGGACGCCGTCCTTCATCGTGGCGCGGATCTTGTTGCGGTCCACCCGGGTGCCCAGCTGCAGGGCGCGCTCGAAGCTGCCGTAGGTGCGCTCGACCCGGTGGTGATTGACGTCCTTCTCCTCGCGCGTGTCCTTCTTCTCGCCGCGGATCACCAGGGCGTCGTCCACCACGGTGACCTTGACGTCGGCCTGCGTGAGCCCGGGCAGCTCCACGCTGACCCGGTACTGGTCCCTGGTCTCCTCGACGTCCACCGGCGGCAGGTAGGCGGTGGGGGCTACATTCCAGTGCGGCTCACGGCCCCAGAAGCCGCGGAAGAGACGATTGAGGTCCTCGTCGAACGAGTTCAGCTCGCGGGCGGGGTGGCAGCGTACGATGGACATGGTCATGGCTCCTTATCTGGTGTGGGCGGGCGCGGTGCGCCGGCCCGTCGGATCCAGGCAAACCGGTTTGGGTCTGGTTGCGTGATCAGGTCGGGATCCCGGCCCACCGCCCGGGCGGCGGGCGGGCTCTCGGCCCGAGGGGTCGCTGCAAAGGTGTATCGCAACCCATGTGCCAGCCGGCGCCCCATCGCCCTGCAAGCGCATATTCTATTGGTGTACAATTTCTTACATGAATGGACCTCAGCGCATGTTCAACCCCGGCGGGACGCCATGTTTCGTATTGAAACACAGACCATCTTCATTCCGTAAGCCTATGATTCAATCTGAAACCACGATCGGTTCCTCGGAAGAATCGGCGGCGGTCCGCGTGTATCAGACAGAATAGGACCGGATCACGCGACGCCCCTGAAAGGACCTGGCCATGGAACACCGGGTGTTCACCGTCGAGGAAGCCAACGAGGTGCTGCCCAAGCTGGAGGAGATCTTTTCCCGGATTGACCAGCAGAAGGACAGGCTGCGTCTCCTGCAGACCCAGGTGTCGATCCTGCGACTGCTGTGGGCCGAGAAGATCCGCGAGCCGCACAATCCCGACCACGAGGAATTCCTCGCCCACACCCGCGAGCACCAGGCGGGAGTGGAGGAGATGAAGGAGCTGGTCCGCGAGATCCAGGAAATGGGCTGCCTGGCCAAGGACCTGGACCAGGGGCTGGTGGATTTCTACTCGCGCCGCGCGGGCAGGATCGTGTTCCTGTGCTGGCGCCGCGGGGAGAAGAAGATCTCCTTCTGGCACGAGCTGCACAGCGGCTACAGCGGGAGGGTGCCGCTGTAGGCGCACCGAGGGGCAATGCGAAGCGGGGCGTCCCATCCGGGCGCCCCGCTTCAACGTCTGGTGCTGCCTCTGTCCGCTGCCGGCTCTTTGCGTCACCTACCCCGGGGGCAGCAGCAGCCCCCACCGCAGCCCGCCGGGCACGATCGTGATCACCTGTGTCGCGCCCGCGCGCTCCAGGTTGTGCAGCGAGGCCCACAGCGGGCCGGCCACGCCGCGCACCAGGTCCGGCGGGGAAGGGCCCGGCTGGAACGCACGCAGGGCCTCCGCGTCGGACTCGCGCACCGAGTCCAGCCCGGTTTCCATCCCGACATGCACATGGCCCCGGTCGCGGCACGCCCAGACCGTCACGGAAGTGTTGCTGGCGCTGCGGCGCAGGGCCACTTCCAGCAGCCACGCCACCGCCCGCTCCAGGTGGTCGGCGCGCACGCGCGTCGGCAGCGGCATCTTCGCCGGCGAGAAGACCACGCGCACGCCGCGCGCCTCCGCGGAAAGCCGCACGTCCTCCACCGCGGCACGCACGCAGGCCCCGGCCTCGGCCGTCGCGTCCTCGGCAAGCTCCCCGGCGCTGGCCGAGAGACCCTCCAGGTCGTCCACCATGCGGGCCAGGCGGCAGGCCTGGTTGAGCAGCGCCTCCGCGAACTGCCGGCGCTGCTCCGCCGGGAGCGACGGCGCGCGCATCAGCTCGGCGTACGCCGAGAGCGTGGTGAGCGGGACGCGGAAGTCGTGACAGAAGAGGTGCAGCGTCTCGTCGTCTATGGGTGGCGTGGGTTCCGGCTGGGCGCCGGCGCGGGAACTCACCGCGAGCCCGCGGTGCGCCGGGCCGCGGGACGGGCGGCCCGCTTCACGCGCACGCACAGTGAGAGTTGGTGACCGTGGCGGTCGCCCTTCACGTACATGACCTCGTCGAGCGCGGTGCACATGGCCGCCACTCGCGGGTCGGGGTGCCGGCGGTCAAAGAGCTTCTCGAGCGAGGAGCCCCCGTGGGTGAGGCGCACCGTGACCGCCTCGTCGTTCCAGCCGGCTTCCACCTCGATGGGCGCGCGGCGGGAGTCGCGCTGGCCGGCTTCCACGATGGCCAGGTAGGCGTCGCGAACGGCCGACTCGAGGACCTCCCGCTGTCGCGCGGACATTCCTGCGCGGCGGCCGGCCTCGGCCACCAGCGAGATGCACCTGGGGAGGTGCTCCATGCCACCGCGGCTGTGGAGCTTTCGGCCCTGGGACGTCATGCGTTATCCTCTTGGTTGGAGCGCGGGTACGGCTCTCCTGCTTGCCCGAAATGTCGGCCCGCCCGGGCTGCTTCTTGAGACGGAAAGGAATCCGACCCGGAATTCCGCCGGGGACCGCCACGATGACCGTGCCACCCGCCCTGTCCCGCATCTTCTCCCGGCCGGCCCAACCGTTCCGGTTCCCGCGCACCCTGTACGCGGCGGCACTTCTTGCCGGGCTGGTGGACGCGCTGCTGGTGTTCTATTTGCCGCTGCACCTCCACCGTAACCTGCGTGAGAGCAAGCTGCTGGTGGTGGGACTGGTCGTGGCGCTGCCGCAATTCGGCGTGTTTCTGGCCAGCAACATGTGGGGCGCCCTCGGCGACCAGTGGCGCCGATTGAAGCCGCTGGTGCTGCTGGGCCTGGCCGGCTACACCGCCATGCTCCTGGCGCTGTCCATGTGCCGGACCTCCGGCGCGGTGCTCCTGGCGGCCCTCGTAGGCTCGCTGTTGTACTCGGCGCTCAAGCCCGCCGCGCTCTCCTTCGTGACGCTGCGCGAACCGCTGCGCAAGGGGCACGCCCTGGCCGCGCTGATGCGCAACCAGAGCATCGGCTGGCTGATCGGCAACCTGGGCTGCCTCTCGATGCTGGAGGCCTTCGGCTGGCGGGCGATGAACTGGGCGCTGGCGGGAGCTTCCCTGGTGGCGGGGGCGGTGCTGGTCTTCACGTGGCTGCGCATGCCGGAGATCGGCGCGCACGAGTTCGAGGCCCGGGAGCCCGGGGGGGAGCCGCCCGAGCGAGGGGTGCGCGCCGCCGGTGCCACCGCGCGCCCCGCCCCGGTCACGCGCGGCTTCTGGCGGGAGCTGGTCGCGCTCTACGAGACTCCCGCGCTGCTGTGGATCTCCGTGGTGTGGTTCTTCACCACGGCCGGGCGGTGGCTCTTCTACACCTTCTTCTCGATCCTGTACACGGACTTCCTGCGCGGCTCGCTGGGAATCGTGGGCCTGGCCTCGAGCTTGTCCGCCCTGGCGGGGGTCTTCTTCTTCGGCTGGGCGGGTCGCTGGGTGGACCGCTTCGGCTCGCGCGTGGTCTTCCTGGCGGGCGTGCTGGGCTACGCGGTGTACTTCCTCGTGAACGTGCTGATCACGCAGCCCTATTTGGTGGCCGCGCTGTTCATCATTCCCATCTATCCGGCGTTCGTGGTGGCGGGCAACGCGATGGTGGCCTCGATCATCCGGCGCGATCAGAGAGCGGGGGGGCTGGGGGTGATCACGGGCGTGGAAGCATTCGGGGCTCTGGCGGGCGCGCTGGCCGGGGGCTGGGCGGGCGACCGGTTCGGGATCGGTGTCACGCCGCTGGCCGCGACGATCCTCGCCGGCGCCGCGCTGATCCTGGCAGCGGGCGCGCTGCGCAAGCCGCTGGCGCTGGCCGACGAGTCATAGGGCGGGCATTCACGCCTGCCGACATCCACGCCCCGGGAGAGGCCCGCGAGGACGCAGGTCCTGGCGCGGTGGGACGCAGGCACGGATGCCCGCCTTACTCGTAGCGGAGCGCCTCGATGGGATCCAGCCGGCTGGCCTTCCGTGCCGGGTAGAACCCGAAGAAGATCCCCACCAGCGCCGCGAACCCCAGCGACATGGCCACGGACGAAGGCGAAACCAGCGTGGGCCATCCTGCCAGCTTGCTCACCACCTGGCTCGTCAGCAGCCCCAGCCCCACGCCGATGATCCCGCCCAGCATGCTCAGGAACGCCGCCTCGATCAGGAACTGGAACAGGATGTCGCGCTCCTGCGCGCCCACGGCCAGCCGGATGCCGATCTCGCGCGTGCGCTCGGTGACCGACACCAGCATGATGTTCATGATCCCGATCCCGCCCACCAGCAGGGACACGCTGGCGATGCTCCCCAGCAGCATGGTCATGATCCCGGTGGTGGTCTCAGCGGCCGCGGAGATCTCCGCCTGGCTGCGGACCGTGAAGTCGTCGGCCTCGCGCGGCTGGATGCGGTGCCGCTGTCGCAGCAGCGCGGTGATCTCGTCGATGGCCTGCCCGGTGAGCAGGTTGCTCACCGCGCTGACCATGATGTTGTTCACGTTGGTGATGCCCTGCATGCGCCGCTGCACCACCGGCAGCGGCGCCATGATGAGGTCGTCCTGGTCGTTGCCGCGGGGATCGGTGCCTTTCTTCGACAGCACGCCCACCACGCGGAAGGGCAGCTTCTTGATGCGGATCACCTGGCCCACGGGGTCCACGTTCCCGAACAGGTTGTCCACCACCGTCTGGCCCAGCACGCACACCTTCGCGGCGCCGCGCACGTCGGACTCGGTGAAGAACGCCCCGGCGCTCAGTGGCCACTCGCGGATCTCGGGGTAGGTGGACCACACGCCCTGCACCTGCGTGCCCCAGTTCTGGTCACCCGCCACCACCTGGGCCCCGGTGCGCACCACGCCCGAGACGCGGAGCACCGCGGGACACTCCAGCAGGATGGCATGCGCGTCATCCTCGGTGAGCGCCGAGGAGGCGCCCGTGCCCATGTGCACGCCGCCGGCGGTGTGGCTTCCGGGGAAGATCATGATCAGGTTGCTGCCCAGGCTGGCGATCTGCGCCTGCACCGACGCGCGCGCGCCCTGGCCGATGGAGACCATCGCGATCACCGCGGCGACACCGATGATGATGCCCAGCACGGTGAGCGTGGAGCGCATACGGTTGCGCTTCAGGGCGCGCAGCGCGATCCGGAATACCATCAGCAGGTTCATTGTATTCCTCCTGGGTGCGGTGCCGCGGCGCTGTCGTGGTGCAGCTTCTTCTCCAGCTCGTCGAGCGCCGCGCGCTCCACCTTCGGGTCGCGCCGCTGCGGGACGCGCTTGTCCGAAAAGAGCCAGCCGTCCCGGAACACCAGGTTGCGTTCCGAGTACTGGGCGATGTCCGGCTCGTGGGTGACCATCACCACGGTGATGCCCTGGCGGTTCAATTCCAGGAACAGCTCCATGATGTCAATGCCGGTGCGGGTGTCCAGGTTGCCGGTGGGCTCGTCGCCCAGGATGAGCCTGGGGCGGTTCACCAGCGCCCGCGCCACCGCCACGCGCTGCTGCTGTCCGCCGGAGAGCTGGCTGGGGTGATGGTGCATGCGGTCCTGCAGCCCCACGCGCTCCAGCGCCTCGGTGACTCGCTGGCGCCGCTCCCGGGAGTCGATGTGCTGGTAGAGGAGGGGCAACTCCACGTTCTCGTACGCGGAGGTGCGCGCCAGCAGGTTGAAGCTCTGGAACACGAACCCGATCGTGCGGCCCCGCACCTGCGCCAGCTCCTGCCGGGGGAGCGTGAGCATGTCCACGCCACCCAGCAGGTAGCGTCCACCCGTGGGACGGTCGAGGCAGCCCAGGATGTTCATGAAGGTGGACTTGCCGGAGCCCGAGGCGCCGCTGATGGCCACGAAGCTGTGCTCGGGAATGGACAGGGTGACCCCGCGAAGCGCAGACACCACCATGTCGCCCATGTGGTAGTCGCGCGCCAGGTCCTCGACGACGATGATGTCCGCCACGCCCGCTCCTAGCGCCGCCCGCCCATGGGACCACCCATGGGACCACCCATCGGCCCGCCACGGCTGTTGTTGCCGGCGCTGGCGCCTGCCCCAAGGATGCCGGTCGCCACCTTCGTGCCCGGCTGGATGTCGCCGCTGATGACTTCGGTGAAGCTGCCGTCGCTGAGCCCGGTGCGGATGGTCACCTGCTTGAGCTTGCCGGGGGCTGTCTCGACGTACACGCGTGCGGGCGGACGGAACCCGCGGCCACCCCGGGATCCGCTCCAGCTGCCGCCGCCGTGACCCGTTGCGCCCCCCCCGGCGCGCGCTTCGCTTTCCGGGCGCGCTCCGCCTTCCGGGCGCGCTCTGTCCTCCGCGCGCGCTCCGCCCTCGGCGCGTGCTCCGGCCTCCGCGCGTGCTCCGGCCTCCGGGCGCGCTCCGCCTTCCGTGCGCGCTCCGCCCTCACGGCGTGCTCCGCCCTCGGGGCGTGTGCCGGCCTCAGCGCGTGTTCCACCTTCCGCGCGTGCTCCGCCATTCGCGCGTGCTCCCGCCTGGTCGCCGCGCCCCGGTTCTCCGGATCCGCCGCCGCTCCGGCCGCCCTTGTCCGGCTTGATCCCAAGCCGGGCGGCCACGTCGTCGGCGGGTCTGAATCGCAGCGCCGCGTTGGGGATCTTCACCACCTCGTCGCGGTGGGCCACCAGGATGGACACGTTCGCCGTCATACCCGGACGCAGCTTCAACTCGGGGTTGGGCACCTCGATGACGGTGACGTACGTGACCACGTTCTGCACCGTGATGGGCTGTGAGCGAATGAGCGTCACGCGCCCGTGGAAGGTGTCGTCGGGGTAGGCGTCCACCGTGAACGTCACCGGCTGGCCGACCTTCAGCTTGCCGATGTCTGCCTCGTCAATGGCCGTCTCCACCTGCATGCGCGTCAGGTCGTTGGCGATCCGGAACAGTTCGGGCGCCTGCAGGCTGGCCGCGACCGTCTGGCCCACGTCCACGCTGCGCGAGATCACCTGGCCCGAGATGGGGGAAGTGATGGTGCAGTGGTCCAGGTTCACCCGGGCCAGGTTCACCGCCGCCCGGGCCTGCTTCTCGGAAGCGATGGCGCTCTGCCACGCGGTCTCCGCGGCGTCGCGCTCGGCCTTGCTCACGTAGTTCTGCGCGAACAGCTCCTCGGCGCGCTTGAAGGCGCGCTGGGCGTCGCTCACCGTGACGCGGGCCTTCTCGAGGTTGGCCTGCGACTGCGCCAGCTGCGCGTCGTAGATGGCCGGATCGAGACGCAACAGCACCTGGCCGGCGGCCACGCGGGAGTTGTAGTCGGCGTGCAGTTGCGAGACGGTGCCGGAGACCTGGCTGCCGACCTGCACCATGATCACCGGGTTCACGGTGCCGGTGGCGCTCACGTTGGCGTCAATCGGGCCCCTGGTCACCTCGCCGGTGATCAGCTTCACCTGGCCGTTGCGGTGGGTGAGGAAGTAGCCGCCCGCGGCCAGCCCCGCGACGACCACCAGCCCTCCGATGATCCATTTCCCCTTCGACAAGCGATCCTCCTAGCCTGCTTTATTCGCGAGCGCCGAGAAGATGAGGGCCCCCTGCCGATTTCGCGGCTGGCTGGTTTCTTTCGCGGTGCCGGCGAGGCGCTACACGGCTGATTCTACCTCCGGAGCGGCCGATTGTCTGCGGCGGGAAG